>NZ_JBIAPU010000018.1:0-237680 GCF_042888465.1 Streptomyces sp. NPDC002888
GAGAAGGCGACCGTCCACGACGTGCTGCCCTCGTAGTCGACCGGGCCCTCGAAGCCGAACAGGCCGTACAGGACGTGCGTGATGCGATCGGCCAGGCTCGGGTCACCGACCATGCGCTCGGGGTGGACGCTGACGATGACGAGACCCAGCGCGAGGGAACCGGCGCCCATGAGAACGAAGTTGGCGAGCGCGCGCCAGCGGCTGCGCGGATCGGGCAGGGACGTGAACTGGTCCCGGTGCAGCAGCAGCGGCGCCAGGAGCGCCAGCGAGATCACCGCGCCCAGGAGCGAGTGCCGGTACGTGAACTGGGCGACGGCACCGACCGGCAGCAGCGCGACGGCGGCTCGCCAGGCGCGGCGCTTGCGGCGGCGCAGCCCGTGCGCGAGCAGCAGCAACAGCAGACCGGCACTGAGTGAGAGCGCCGCAGCGAACGGGCCCAGCGCGCCCGGCAACACCTCCGCGATGGCATGCACCCGGCTGCGCCGGAAGCCCGTGAAAACGCCTGCCAGCACGTCCAGCAGCCCGACGAACGCACAGGCCCTCGCGATCACGGCGGGCACGGCGTCGGGGCGGGAGGCGCAGACCGCCCGCCGCAGCCGGTTGCGCAGCAGCCCGTCCGACCTGTGCTCAGTGAGGTTGTCGGCCATTTCCTTCACCGCTTCGCTCCGTCCCATGCGTGCTGCCTGCCGCAGGAGGAGACAGGTGGGCGTCGCAGATGCCAGACGCGGGCTGGGGGCAGGTTGGCCCACACCGTCCACCTGCCGCCGGCGTAACTGCGTTGGTAGGCGGCCATGACCTCGTGCACCGCGGCACGTCTGCGTGCTTCGGCCTTTGAGGCGAGCAAGGCGCGGGCCCTGCTCATGCCGAGGTGGGCGAAGAACGTCAGGGTGCCACCGGGATGCAGCAGTTCCAGGTACCGGGCCATGATGCGCTCGACCTGCACGGGAGCGAGGTTGGTCAGCGGCAGCCCGGAGACGATCACGTCGTAGTGCTCGTCCGTGCCGAGGTCCTCGACTGACGCCTGATGCACGTTCACCTGCACGGGTCTGTCTGCCAGGCGGGGGTGCCCGGCGACGAGGTTGCGCACATGCGCGGCGCAGTGCGGGTCGGCCTCGACGATGTCCAGACGGCTGCCCCGGGGCAGCTGGGAGATCAGGGTGCGGGTGACACCGCCGGAACCGGCGCCCGCAAGCAGGACCACCAGCGGTCGGGGGGCCTGGGCCCGCACAGGACCGGTCAGCAAGCGGGCCAGGGCGTTGCCGCCGGGGGTGACCGCGGGGGCGGTCCGCAGATCGCGGGCCGCGTCGATCAGGAACATCCAGCCCTCGGCCTGACGCTGCGCCAGGACACGTTCGTGAGAGGTCGTCCAGTCGTTCATGGCTTCGACGCTAGGAACCCGCACCCGCCGGCGGATCAGCCGTTGTGCCACGGTCTCCCCCTACGAAAGTAGGGGGCCCATGCGGCAGATCGTCGGTCAGGTGGTGAGTCCCGCGTCACGCGCCATGAGGGCGGCCTGGACGCGGTTGGTGACCTCCAGCGCGGTCAGGATGCGACTGACGTGGGCCTTGACCGTGCCCTCGCGCATGGTGAGGCGGGTGGCGATGTCGGCATTGGTGTCGCCCCGGGCGAGCAGGGCGAGCACGTCGCGTTCGCGAGGGGTGAGTCGGTCCAGCCGGGCCTGGGCCGCGGTGGCCCGCGGCTGGTCGGACGCGTGATACCGGTCGATGAGGCGACGGGCCGCGGCGGGGTGGAGCATGGCCGACCCGGCGGCAACCAGGTGGACGGCGCGCAGGATTTCAGTGGGGTCGGTGTCCTTGAGCAGGAACCCGTCGGCCCCGGCCGCCAGGGCGTTGTAGACGTATTCGTCGAGGTCGAAGGTGGTCAGAGTGATCACCTTCGGTGGGTGGGGGAGGCCTCGCAGCCGGGTGGTGGCGGTGATGCCGTCCATGCGGGGCATCCGCACGTCGACCAGGGCGACATCGACGCGGTGCGCGGTGGCCTGCTCAATGGCCTGGAGGCCGTCGGCGGCCTGGGCGACCACTTCGATGCCTTCGTCCGCCCCGAGGAGATCGGCCAGGCCCAGGCGGACCAAGGCGTCATCGTCGACGATCATGGCGCGGATCATGTGAGGGTGCCGTTCTGTCCGATGTCGGTGGGATGGGGGAGACGGGCTGCCAGCCGCCAGGCGCCCCCGCCGGCGGGTCCCGCAGCCAGGTGACCGCCGAGGGTCGTGACGCGTTCCCGCAGACCGACGAGCCCGTAGCCTGAGCTGACGGTGTTCTCGCTGGGCGTGCCGGGGGTGTTGGTGACCTCGACGAGTGTGACCGGTGGCCGGTAGTCGATACGCACCGTCACTTGGGCACCGTCGGCGTGCTTGCGGGCGTTGGTCAGCGCCTCCTGGACGATGCGGTAGACGGCGAGGCGGTGCGTGGTCGGAGCCTGTTCAGGGAGGCCGTCGGCCGCTATGTCGATGTGCTGTCCGGCAGAGCGGGCCTCGTCGACCAGTTCCCGCATCTCCCGCATGACGGGCGTGAGTACGGAGCTCGGCCGGGTGGCATCCGGGTCGCGCAGAGCGCCGAGGACGTCACGCAGGTCGGTGAGGGCTTCGACGGACGTGGTGCGCAGCAGGCCGAGGCGTTCGGCGACCGGGGCGGGCAGGGTGTTGCTCTTGGTGGTCAGGACGCCGGTGTGCAGGGCGATCAGGCTCAGGCGGTGGGCCAGCACGTCGTGCATTTCCGCGGCGATCCGGGACCGCTCCGTGGCACGGGCCGCCTCCTCACGGAGCCTCGACTCGATGCGCAGGTGCTCGACGTCGGCGGCCAGGGCCTCCAGCAGGCGTCGCCGATTGCCCAGCCACAGTCCGACGACGACGGCCAGCAGCGGCAGGAGCAGCGTGGACGCGTAGCTCTGGGCCGTCCAGAGCGCGGTGGCCGGGTAACTGAGCAGGTTGGCGCCCAACGCGGCAACGGCGCATCCCACCGCCGCCCGAGCTCGGAGGTCCACCGCCATGCTGAACAGGGCGAGCACCAGCAGCGGCAGCAGCGGCCATCCCCACCACGCAGTGGCCACGGTGACCAACAGCGGCGCGACGGGCCACCGCAGCCGGGGCACGAGCAGGGCCGCTGCGCACAGCACGGCCACCACGGTTACGGGGAGCAGGTAGCGGCCGCCGTCGAGCGACGCTGCGTTCAGCGCGGCGGCCGGCACACACAGAGCCACCAGGCTCACGCGCCCGTAGCCGGTCCACCTTCGGCTTTCTTTCCTGCTCACCCTCGCAAGCCTAGGCAGACGCCGGTGCTCTTTCCGTCCGACGATCTGCCATGCTCACCCCCGACTTTCGTAGGGGGACGTCGTCGCACAACGACGGATCCGATGCCTGACGCCGGTTTCTAGCGTCACCTTCATGAACGACTGGACCACCTCTCACTCTCACGACCGTGTGCCGGCGCAGCGCCGTGCCGAAAGCTGGATGTTCCTGACCGAAGCGGCACGCGATCTGCGGACCACCGGCGCCATAGCACCCAGCGGCAAGGCCCTCGCCCGCGCCCTGACGGATCCCGTACGGGTCCAGCCCGCTCGCCCGCTGGCCGTCCTCGAAGTCGGCGCCGGCACCGGCGCGGTCACCCGAACCCTGATACCCCAGCTGCCCCGGGGCAGCCGCCTGGACATCGTCGAGGCCAACCCGCGCTTCGCCGCCCGACTGCGCCACCTCGTCGACACGCACCCGCACCTGGCCGACCGGCTCGCACAGGTGAACGTTCATCAGGCGGCCGTCGAGGACCTCGACACGGACGAGCACTACGACGTGATCGTCTCCGGGCTGCCGCTGACCAACTTCGCTCCCGTGCAGGTCGAGCGCATCATGGCCCGGTACCTGGAACTGCTGCACCCCGGCGGCACCCTGACCTACTTCGCCTACGTCGGCACCCGCAAGGCCCGGGCCTTGACGGCATCACGCGCCGAAGCACGCCGACATGCCGCGGTGGACGAAGTCATGGCCGCCTACCAGCGCAACTACGCCACCGGCCGTTGGACCGTGTGGGCCAACCTTCCCCCCGCCCACGTCTGGCACCTGCGACTGCCCCTCATCCGCGAGCAGCAGCCACTCCCCGGAGGGCGGCGGTGAGCGCGCTGTCCGTCATCCTCACCCACCTCCCCCCGTCCTCGGCCTACGCGATGCTGGCCGCGGCCGTCCTGGCCGAGTCGATCCTGCTGATCGGCGCCTTCATCCCCACGTTCACCCTGCTGCTGACCGCCGGCGCGCTGGCCCGCACCGGCCACATCGGTCTTCCCCTCGTCATCACTGTCGCGGTCGGCGCCGCGGTCGCGGGTGACTTCCTCGGCCACCGCACCGGCAGGCTCCTCCGTGATCAGCTACGCGCAGGCCGGGTGGGACGTCGTATCCCCGGCGCCGCCTGGCACCGGGCCGAGACCCTGATGGCGCGCCATGGAGGCCGAGCGGTGTTCCTGGCCCGCTTCCTGCCGGTGGTCCGCACCCTCGCCCCCCACCTCGCGGGTGCCACCCGCCTGCCCTACCGCCGCATCGCTCCGTACAGCGTCCTTGCCGCGTGTCTGTGGGCCACGGTCGAAGCCGGCATCGGGTATGCCGCCGCAACATCTCTTGAGCGGGTTCTCACTCTCGGCGGCCCGGCTGTCGCCCTGGTCGTCCTGATCGCGATCGGGGCCACGGTCCTGTCGGTGAAGAAGCGCCGCCGCACTGCTCGACCCCAGACATGAGCGCCGTCCCATGAGGATCAGCTGTGACTCCTGACCCGTGCCTCTCTCGTCAGCGGGCGCCCGGGCCATACCGCGCTCGCGAAGCTGTGAGCACGCGAAAGGGCCCGTACGACCGAAGTCGTACGGGCCCCTTCAGGAGCTCAGCTCAGGCTGTGCTACCAGTCAGGCTCAAGATCACTTCGTGATCTTGGTGACCTGGCCGGCGCCGACCGTCCGGCCACCCTCACGGATGGCGAACTTCAGGCCCTCCTCCATGGCGATGGGCTGGATCAGCTCCACCTTCATTTCGGTGTTGTCGCCCGGCATGACCATCTCCGTGCCCTCGGGGAGGGTCACAACACCGGTCACGTCAGTCGTACGGAAGTAGAACTGCGGACGGTAGTTGTTGAAGAACGGCGTGTGGCGGCCACCCTCGTCCTTGGACAGGATGTAGGCCTGGGCCTCGAAGTCCGTGTGCGGCGTGACCGAACCCGGCTTGATGATGACCTGGCCGCGCTCGACGTCCTCGCGCTTGATGCCACGGAGGAGCAGACCGACGTTCTCACCGGCCTGGCCCTCGTCGAGCAGCTTGCGGAACATCTCGATGCCGGTGACCGTGGTGGTGGTCTTCTCCTGCTTGATGCCCACGATGTCGACGGTCTCGTTGACCTTGAGGACACCACGCTCGATACGGCCGGTGACGACCGTACCGCGACCGGTGATCGTGAAGACGTCCTCGATCGGCATCAGGAACGGCTTGTCGACGTCACGCTCGGGCTGCGGGATGTTCTCGTCGACGGCCTTCATCAGGTCGAGGACGGACTGCGTCCACTCCGAGTCGCCCTCCAGCGCCTTCAGCGCGGAGACCTTGACGACCGGCAGGTCGTCGCCCGGGAACTCGTACTCGGAGAGGAGCTCACGAACCTCGAGCTCGACGAGCTCCAGGATCTCCTCGTCGTCCACCATGTCGGCCTTGTTCAGGGCGACGACGATGTACGGAACGCCGACCTGGCGGGCCAGGAGCACGTGCTCCTTGGTCTGCGGCATCGGGCCGTCGGTGGCGGCGACCACGAGGATGGCGCCGTCCATCTGCGCCGCACCCGTGATCATGTTCTTGATGTAGTCCGCGTGACCCGGGCAGTCGACGTGGGCATAGTGACGCGCCTCGGTCTGGTACTCGACGTGCGCGATGGAGATGGTGATACCGCGCTGACGCTCTTCGGGCGCCTTGTCGATGTTGTCGAAAGCGGTGGCCTCGTTCAGGTCCGGGTACGCGTCGTGCAGCACCTTGGTAATGGCGGCCGTGAGGGTCGTCTTACCGTGGTCGATGTGACCGATGGTGCCGATGTTGACGTGCGGCTTAGTCCGCTCGAACTTCGCCTTCGCCACTGGGGTCCTCCTGTGGAGTGGTTCTGTACGCCTTGGTTCGTCGGCGCCAGGTGATCTTTGCTGTTAAGTCCCGGGCCCCGGGACAAACGCCCGCGAACAACCATGAACGCGGATGAATGCCCCTGGAGGCTCCGGAGTCAAGCCTACGGCGTGGAGACGCGCTCCGTTACTCGCCCTTGGCCTTCGCGATGATCTCCTCGGCGACGTTCCGCGGAACCTCGGCGTAGGAGTCGAACTGCATCGAGTAGCTTGCGCGACCCGAGGTCTTGCTGCGGAGGTCGCCGACGTAGCCGAACATCTCCGACAGGGGCACGAGGCCCTTGACGACGCGGGCACCGGCCCGCTCCTCCATGGCCTGGATCTGACCACGGCGGGAGTTGATGTCGCCGATGACCTCACCCATGTAGTCCTCGGGCGTGGTGACCTCGACGGCCATCATCGGCTCGAGCAGCACGGGGCTGGCCTTGCGCGCGGCCTCCTTGAAGGCCTGCGAACCGGCGATCTTGAACGCGAGCTCGGAGGAGTCGACCTCGTGGTAGCCACCGTCGATGAGCGTGACGCGGACGCCCGTCATCTCGTAGCCCGCGAGGATGCCGAACTGCATGGCCTCCTGCGCACCGGCGTCCACCGAAGGGATGTACTCCTTCGGGATACGGCCACCGGTGACCTTGTTCACGAACTCGTACGAGGCGTCGCCGCCCTCGATCGGCTCGATCGCGATCTGCACCTTGGCGAACTGGCCGGTACCACCAGTCTGCTTCTTGTGCGTGTAGTCGACGCGCTCGACGGCCTTGCGGATCGTCTCGCGGTAGGCGACCTGCGGCTTGCCGACGTTGGCCTCGACCTTGAACTCACGGCGCATACGGTCGACCAGCACCTCGAGGTGCAGCTCGCCCATACCACCGATGATGGTCTGGCCGGTCTCCTCGTCCGAGTGGACCTGGAAGGACGGGTCCTCCTCGGCCAGGCGCTGGATGGCGACACCCAGCTTCTCCTGGTCACCCTTGGACTTGGGCTCGATGGCGACCTGGATGACCGGCGCCGGGAAGTCCATGGACTCCAGGATGACCGGGTTCTTGTCGTCGCTCAGCGTCTCACCGGTGGTGGTCTGCTTCAGGCCCATGACGGCGACGATGTCGCCGGCGCCCACCGAGTCGATCTCCTCACGCTTGTTCGCGTGCATGCGGTAGATCTTGCCGATGCGCTCCTTCTTGCCCTTGACGGAGTTCAGCACGGCGGTGCCGGACTCCAGGCGGCCCGAGTAGACCCGGACGAAGGTGAGCTTGCCGAGGTGCGGGTCGCTCATGATCTTGAACGCGAGGGCGGACAGCGGCTCGTCCTCGGACGGCTTGCGCTTGACCACGACCTCGGGGTCCTTCACGTCGTGGCCCTCGATGGCCTCGACGTCAAGCGGGGTCGGGAGGTAGCGCACGACCGCGTCGAGCAGGGGCTGAACGCCCTTGTTCTTGAACGCGGTGCCACAGAACACCGGGGTGACCGTGGTGTCGCTGGACTTGCCGGACGCGATGGTGATGCGACGGATCGCGGCGTACAGCTGCTCCTCGGTGGGCTCCTGGCCCTCCAGGAACAGCTCCATGATCTCTTCGTCGTTCTCCGCGACGGCCTCGACGAGCTTGTTGTGCCACTCCTCGGCTGCCTCGGTGTGCGTGGCCGGGATGTCGACGACGTCGTACATCTCGCCCTTCGCGGCCTCGGCGGACCACACGAGCGCCTTCATGCGGACCAGGTCCACGACGCCCTTGAAGTCGGCCTCGGCACCGATCGGGAGCTGCATGACGAGCGGCTGGGCGCCCAGGCGGTCCGAGATCATGTCCACGCAGCGGTGGAACTCGGCGCCGGTACGGTCCAGCTTGTTGACGAAGCAGATGCGGGGCACGCCGTAACGGTCGGCCTGACGCCACACCGTCTCGGACTGGGGCTCGACACCGGCGACACCGTCGAACACCGTCACGGCACCATCGAGCACACGCAGGGAACGCTCCACCTCGACGGTGAAGTCGACGTGCCCCGGGGTGTCGATGATGTTGATGGTGTAGTCGTTGTCCTCGAGCGGCCAGTGACAGGTGGTCGCAGCAGACGTGATCGTGATGCCACGCTCCTGCTCCTGCTCCATCCAGTCCATCGTGGCGGCGCCGTCGTGGACCTCACCGATCTTGTACGAAACGCCGGTGTAGAACAGGATCCGCTCGGTGGTGGTCGTCTTGCCCGCGTCGATGTGGGCCATGATCCCGATGTTGCGGACCCTGGCCAGGTCAAGTGAAGTGGTAGCCATAAGGCTTCAGTCTTCTCTCGGTCTCGATGTGGGTAGCGACTACCAGCGGTAGTGCGCGAAGGCCTTGTTGGACTCGGCCATCTTGTGCGTGTCCTCGCGCTTCTTCACAGCGGCACCAAGGCCGTTGGAGGCGTCGAGAAGCTCGTTGAGCAGACGCTCGGTCATGGTCTTCTCGCGACGGGCGCGGGAGTAACCGACCAGCCAGCGCAGCGCGAGCGTGTTGGCACGACCGGGCTTGACCTCGATCGGAACCTGGTACGTCGCACCACCGACACGGCGGGACTTGACCTCGAGGGTCGGCTTGATGTTCTCCAGCGCGCGCTTCAGCGTGATGACCGGGTCGTTGCTGGTCTTCTCGCGCAGGCCCTCCATGGCGCCGTACACGATGCGCTCGGCGGTGGAGCGCTTGCCGTTCAGCAGCACCTTGTTGATCAGGGAGGTCACCAGAGGAGAACCGTAGACCGGGTCGATGATGACCGGGCGCTTCGGGGCGGGGCCCTTACGAGGCATTTCTACTTCTCCTTCTTGGCGCCGTAGCGGCTGCGGGCCTGCTTGCGGTTCTTGACACCCTGGGTGTCGAGCGAACCGCGGATGATCTTGTAGCGAACACCGGGCAGGTCCTTCACACGGCCGCCGCGCACGAGCACGATGGAGTGCTCCTGCAGGTTGTGTCCCTCACCCGGAATGTAAGCAGTGACCTCGATCCCGCTGGTCAGACGCACACGCGCGACCTTACGCAGGGCCGAGTTCGGCTTCTTCGGGGTGGTCGTGAACACACGCGTGCAGACGCCACGACGCTGAGGGGAACCCTCGAGTGCGGGCGTCTTGTTCTTCTCGACCTTGTCCTGCCGGCCCTTGCGGACCAGCTGCTGGATCGTAGGCACTACTTCTCCGGTTTCTGTGTGCCGAATGGTGAAGCTAACCTGGAACGTCGCCGACCCACGCGGTCGGGTGTGTCGAATCCAGCAGACCCTCGCCGCGAGGCGGGAAGGGCGCAGATTACGGTGGCCACTCACGGCCCCGGTGCGGTTTGGAGGCACGCACGAGGGCCAGGGCACACCCCAGGCACAAGGACTGAGCGTACCTACCTCATTCGCTGTGGTCAAAACAAATGGGCAGGCCCGGGCAGAGCCGCAGCAATCATCGTAAATCGCCCGCTCTGCCGGGTGCCCGCATCCGGAGGTCTCAGTCTTCGGTTCTCCCTCTTCGGTTTCAGCCCTCGGTTTCAGCCCTCGGTTCCGGCCCCGTTTCGTCCGCCGGTGCGGCGGGCGGCCGCACGCGTGGCGCGTTCCGCGGCGAAGACGTCCTCCAGGCGGAACAGCAGCGCGCGGCCGGCCCGGCCCGCGGCGGTGAGGCGGCCCAGCTGGACCCACTTGCGGATGGTGGCGGGGGCGACCCCGACCTCGCGGGCGGCGAGCTCACCGGGGATGAGGGCGGGGGCGCCGCCCCGTCGGTCGTACGGCATGGTCATCGGGCGGCCTTCCGGTCGGTCCGCGCGGCCGCGGTGGTACGGCGCTTCCACTCCCCCTCGGTCCAGGTGTGCCGGTAGGCGGGGTCGTCGCGACAGCCGCAGTGCGGGTCCGCGCAGCGGCAGGCCGGGTTGATGCAGAGGACGGCGCCGCGGTCGGGGAAGGCCCGCAGGGACACCGAGTCGCACCAGGGGCAGCGGCCGGACATGCGTACGACGGTCTCGGTGTCACCGAGGGCGCGGGCGCAGCGGCGGGCCATCCGGCGGGCCTCGTCGCGCACGTGGGCGGCGAGGACGGGGTCGGCGGCGACGTCGTCGAGGAGCGCGGCGATCCGGCGCAGCCGCTCGGGGACGGTGGCGCGGCGCGTGCGCGGCAGGCCGAGCCGGTCGCGTACCGCTTCCTCCAGCTCCACCACGCCGTCCGTGATGTCGCGGATGGTGTCGGAGATGTGCAGGCGCAGCGGGGCCGCGCTGTGGCCCGGGGCCGTGAGGCCGTGGCGCTGCTGGAGGAGGAGGGCTTCCTCGCGCTCCTCGCGCAGCCGGGCGCCGAGGTCGGGCGGGGGCGCGGACGCCGGGCGGCCGGTGGCCGAGGTGCGGCCCGGGACGAGTTCGGTGGCGAGTTCGGGGAACTGCTGGACCAGCTGGCCGATCCAGAGGGCGGCTTGCGCGGTCGGCTGATCCTCAGCCAAGGGTGTCTCCCGGGAGAGTGGAGGAGGAGAGGGTGACGGAGCGCGGGGCGGAGCGCGTGGGTGCGGGGGTCGGGACCGGGCGCCCGGAGCGCCAGAGGCGGCCCGCGCAGACACCGTCGAAGCCGCTGTCGGCCGGGGCCACCGCCTCCTCGCAGGGTCGGCGCACGGGACAGACGGCACAGGCGCGCAGCGCGGGGGCGGCCTCGGCGGGGCGTCGGGAGAAGACGACGCGCGGCGGGAGGCCGGCGCAGGCCGCGGCGGAGTGCCAGTGACTCGGGTCGGGCGGGTCGGAGTGCCCACGTGGGCCGGTGGTCGGCATGAGGTCCCCCTGTTGGTTCGGGTCGAGCCTGGTGAGGCGAACACCCCCAACCCTGCCAGATTGCGTGCGCGCCCGCAACGTACTTCGATCAAGGCATCCCCGGAATCTCCTTAAGTTGCACTTATTTTCCTTAGTGCTTGCCCGAGAGCACGTAATTCCGCGCGCGCAAGCAAGCTAAACTTGCCTCCTCCAAGGGAAGCGAGCAGAGATGACCAGCCAGGATCTGGACGCGTTCGCGGCATGGGTCGAGGACCTCATGCGGGAGCGCGGCTACGACATCGACAGCCCTCGCGGTGGGGGCAAGTCCCGGATCGCGGACGAGGCGGGCGTGCACCGCGCGGCCGTCACGCGCCTGCTCCAGCGGCAGAGCATGCCGGACCTCGAGACCACGCGCCGGCTCGCGCGCGTGCTCGGCGTGCCCGTGCGCGACATGCTCATCCGCTCCGGGCGGCTCACCGCCGAGGAACTGGCCGATCCCCAAGCGTACTTGACCTCCCCGCATCCACCGGGCGCGGACATCGGCCGCCGCCCCACCCTCGAGGAGGTGGCCGATCTGCTGGGAGTGCCCGCCGACCGGCGCGAGATGTTCGTCAGAGTGGTGGAGCAGTTCCTGCCGACTGACACGGAGTCGGCGGCTCAGGGCCTCGCGTCCTTCTCGTCGTCCGCCGACCGATCCGCCGACTGATCCCCACGTACGGCTCAACCCGCCGCACGGCCGCCGAGGCAGTGGCATCCGCCCACTGACGGGGACGGCGGCCAGCGTTGCGTTCCCTCCCTTCGCACCACTGGCTCACCTCGCACCACTCGCCCCCCATCTCCGGCAGAGCACTGGGGACGGCCTTCCGACCAGCGCCCCTCCCCCCTTCCGCACCGCCCTTCGGGACTCATCCACCGAATAAGTTGCGTGCGCGCACGATCTCTGTCACAGTTGGTGCAGCGGCGGAGCTGTGCCCGCGAGGCGGGCGGCGCCCGCCCTTCCTCCACGTACCGCGTCTCTCCCGACGTCGTACCGGGCGCCCCTTTCCGTACTCGCGCCCCTCTTCCGCACCCCGCGCCCCGCGCGCCCAGCAGCCCCGAGGTGACCCGGCATGACCACGCCCACCCCACCGAGCGCCTTCCCCGACGTCGAGGCCCTGGTCGTCGACATCCTGGAGGCCGACTCCGCCCTCTCCACGGTCCTCGTCAGCGTCGACGCGCCGGACGGGTTCGACGGCAGGACCGCCGCCGTCCTCGTCAACCGGCGCGGCGGCGCCTGGATCGGCGAACTCCACGTCGACCAGCCGCTGATCGAGCTGGAGGTGTACGGCCCGACCAAGGAGGTCGCGCACACCCTGGCCAACGCCGCCCGCCGCGCGCTGCTCGCCGCGGCCGGCAACCGCTACGGCCGCAACCAGATCACCGAGGTCGAGGAGCAGGACGGCCCGCGCTGGCTGCCCGACTACCTCTACGCCGCGGCCAACCGCTACGTGTGCGTGCTCAAGGTGTTCCTGAACGTCTACTGAGCACCACCCGTGGCGCACTCGCGCCGCCCCACAGACCGAAGGCCCCGTCACCCGGCGGGGCCTTCGTCGTACCCGGAGCACCGCTCCGGGCGCACCCACAGCTGCGCGTCGCCTTGACGCGCCGCCCTCTGGAAAACAAGGAGAACCCCCACCATGGCAGGTACCAACTCCTCCGAGATCCGCATCGCCGGCGTCGGCCGCCTCTACGTCGCCAAGGCCGACACCAAGCTGCCGACGGCCTTCTCCGGCATCTCCGCCACCGACTGGGGCGCCGACTGGACGGACCTCGGCTACACCTCCGGCGACGGCGTCACCTTCAGCAAGAAGGACAAGCTGGAGCCGGTCGACGTGTGGCAGGCCGTCAGCCCGGTGCACTTCGTGTACTCGGACCGCGACCTGACCCTGAAGTTCTCGCTGCTGCAGTTCAACGAGGACACGCTGCCGTTCTTCATGGGCGGCGGCAAGGTCGACCCGGTCGCCGGCGCCACGGACGTCTTCAAGTACGACATCGCGGACCGTCCGTACGCCAATGTCCGCGCGCTCGGCCTGGAGTTCACCGACGTCCAGGCGAGCGACGGCTCCGCCGTGACCTACCGCTTCGGCATCCCGCGCGGCCAGGTCACGGCGGCGGACGACATCAAGCTGGCCCGCAAGTCCGCGGCCCAGCTCGGCATCACCTTCACGGCCATGGCCAACGCCGACGGTTCGGCGCTGGCGAGCTTCGTCATGAAGGACGACTCGTACGCGGCCTGATCCACCGGGCGGGGCGGGTTCGTCCGCCCCGCCCGCCCTCTCCCCGCTTCGACAACACCTCCGACAGCACCTCCGACACCCCTCCGAATACCCCGAGGAGTACGTATCCCCATGACCCGTTTCGACGTCAACGCCGCCCGCGCCCAGCGCCTCGAAGCCCTCGGCCGCACCTGGTCGTTCGAGCTCGACGACGAGTCCTTCACGCTGCCCACCGAGCTGACCCGGGCCACCGCCCGCGCCCTGCGGGGGCTCGACGACAACGACGTCGACGGGCTGCTCGGACTGCTCATGGGCGAGGAGCAGTTCGCCCGCTTCGAGCGGCACGAGGTCACCATGCAGGACATCGCCGCCATCCTGGAGGCCTACGGCAAGGAGACGGGGCTCGGCCTGGGGGAAGGCTGAGCCTCGTCGGGTTCGTCGACGAACACGCCGAGGCACTCGAAGCGGACCTGCTCCGCTACTACGGCATCGACCTGCTCGACTGGCACCGCGAGCGCCTCACCGCGCGGCGGCTCTCGGTGCTCATCAGGCACCTGCCGCGCGACAGCGCCGTCAACCGGGATCTGTACGGCGAGGCCGCGGAGTGGTCGGTGACCGACCATCTGCTGGCCGCCGTCGTGGATCATCTGGCGGCCGCCAACTGGATGTTCGCGTGCGTCAACACGGCCGAGGACGGCGACCAGCCGGAGCCTCCGGCACCGGTGCCGCGCCCGGGCGACACGACGCCGGATCAGGACCCGGGGCACACGTCCGACGGCCCGTCGAACGCGTCCCAGGACACTGGGGCCCCGTCACCGGTCCAACTCGCCCGCTTCTTCGGCTGACCCCGCGGTGCGAGGCCCCACCAGCGCACACCACCACACGGGCGGGGACACGGCGACGGAGCGGGCGTCGGCTCAGTGCGGGCGGCGTGTGCTCGGGGGCCGGCTCGGCTCGTCGGGCCGGTTGTGCGGGGTGTGTTCGTCGCGGCCGGTGTCTTGGTTCCGCTTGTCGGGCGGGTCACGGTCGTCGTCCTCGCGGCGGCGACCGGTCGCTCTGCCCTCCAGTTCGTCGGCGAGTGCCCGGGCCCTGTCCGAGAGGCGGGGTCGGTCCTCGTCACGGGAGGGCCGGGGGTCGGAGGGGCCCTGGGGGCGTTCCGGCGCGTCCGGGCGGCGGTCCTTCTCGCGCCCGGAAGTGTTGTCACCCGGCCTGGTCAGCGGTGGCACGCTGGGGCGGCCGTTGCGCCGGACCACCGGACGCCGGTCGGAGCCCGTCGAACGCTTCTCCCGCACGTCACGGGCGGAGAGCAGTATGTCGCCGGTCTCCGAACCCGTGTCCGAACCCGTCTCAGAGCCCGTCTCCCGCTCCTCACCACCCGCTCCCTCAGGCCCCGGCACCGGCGCCGGTGCACCGTCCGCCACGGACCGCTCCCGTTCGCCCCGCTCCTCTACCCGCGTCACCTCCGAGGGAGGCCGCAGGAGTTGGACGTACGGCAGGGGGATGACCTCGCCGCCCTGTTCGCCCTCGGGGCGGCGGGCCCGGCGGGGGCGGTGGCCGGTGCGGGGGCGGTGGCCCGTGCGGGCGTCCTCCTGACCCTGGAGGTAGGCGGAGGTGATGCGCTCCTCGTAGGCGCGCCGGACGGCGGGCAGTTGTTCGGCGATCACGTCGGCCCAGCCCGCGCTGTAGGCGGCCAGTTCGCGCCGGTCGAGTTCGGCGCGGGGAAGGATGAGGAGGTCTTCGGGGGCGTGTCCGAGCCGGTGGACGAGTTCGGACAGGCGAGCGATGAGGTGCGGCAGATCAGGGGACTGTTCAAGCCAGTCGATCGCACGGTCGTCCCGCGCGTTGCTCGCGTCGCCGTCCACCCCGTAAGGCACCCCGTAGGCCTTGCTCTCGTCCCCTGCCCCATCGCGCCCCCGCGCGAGGACGGCCGCCCGTAGCCGTCCACCGTCGCCTGCCAGGCCCTCCAAGTCCCTTGGGTGGCCTGTTCGTTCACTTTCCATTCACCGACGGGAGAACGGCCGGATCCTAACCCACGAACCTGACGGACCGTTCACTGCGTCCCCCGTATCACCGCAGGTCCGCACACGGGTGAGGGTGGGCCTCCGGGCCAAACACCGCCCGAACCACAGGATTACTCGTACACTAGTTCGAACACGCGTTTCGAACGCCTCCGTAGGCGCCACGTGTACCACCAGCCCAGCGGACACAAGGGAAAGCAGGCCGACATGGCGACTGGCACGAGCAACCACCCGCAGCAGCCGATCGACACCTACACCCGCCTCGCCCATCTCCTGCGCACCCCCGCCGCCAGTCGCGAGGCCCTGATCGACCGGGTGTACGAAGAACTGCTGGACCGGGAGTCCCGCGCCTATGCCGCCGGCTGGTCCGACGCTCTGACCGAAGCCCGCAGGGCCGCACCCCGCGCCGGCTCGTAGCGGGCGGGAGCCGTCAGGAGGTCAGCAGGGTCACCAACTGGTAAGGAACCATGTAGAGCCCGATCAGCAGGACCGGCAGCCCGAATATCACGACCCCCAGCGCCCTGAGGACGAGGACCGGCGTCGGCATCAGCGCGACGGCCCGTGTCGGGCGCAGCGGGTCATAGGTGACCTCGATGCGCTGCGGGTCACCGTCGAGCCGCACGGCGGCATAGTCGGCCAGGATCTCGCGGGAGACACCTTCCTCGTCGGTGAACCGGAAGAACCGCTTCTTTCCATGGGCCCGGTCGAACATGGCCACCACGGTCACGCCCCGGCCCCGCAGTATCCAGCGGTCGCGCACCGCCCCGACCGCGGGGACGACGACCAGAAGGCCCGCGGCGAGCGGCATCACCCCCAGCCCCCACAACAGCGGCTGGGCGGCTTCCCCCGCCAGCGCCAGCACGACCAGGCCGGCGACGTAGACCGCGAGGAAGGCCAGCAATACGGCGCGAGCCCGTGGATCCGCACGCTTCGCCCCGGCGGCCGATCCCAGGGGCAGTACCTCGACCAGCTCCACACCGCCGAGCAGCGCCTCGCCCGGCAGTGCCTGGTTGACCGTGACGACGAGGCGGCCCGCCGCGGTGGCGTCACGGCCCTCGATCCCGAACACCGGGCCCGGTACGCCGTCGCTGCCCCGCACGACTATCTCGACCGTCCGCCGCGAGGCGCCCGTCACCCGTGCCTCCGCGATCGCCGCGACCGGTATCCGGCGGCGCACCCCGTCCCGCTCCAGCAGCACCGCTCTGCCCTGTAGCCAGATCCGGCCGTCGCTCCCGCGCAGTGTGAGCGACGGCAGAGCGGACGGCTCGGGCGAACGGGTCATGACTACCTCTCTCCGGCTGGCAACGGGCGGCGGTGGTCGCTGCCCAGATTCGCACACCCCAGGAGGAGCCCGTGTCCACACCGCCCGATCCGTCCGCCGACATCAAGGAACTCAAGAAGAAGCACGACGAGCAGCAGACGCAGCTCGACCAGCTGACCTCCAAGGTCGGCAGCAAGCTCACGGCCTCCGAGTTCGGAAAGCTGTGGGACCAGAAGAAGCAGCAGGCCGACGACCAGGCGAAGCTCGACAACAACAAGCTCTACGACGACTACGAGGGCTACCAGGCCACGGCACGCACGGGCCAGAAGTCCGAGCTGAACTGGGCCAAGGAGGAGATCAACGGCCTGAACGCCGCGGTCAACACCCTCGAGGCCTCGTGGAGCATCACGAAGCTCGAGCTCAAGCCGCTGTACACCTTCAAGATCAACGACAAGCTCAACGACCTCATCGGCAGGTTCCAGGACTGGGCCGGTCTGCCCAACCCCGAGCGGGAGGCCGAACAGCGGCTCGTGCGGATGGAGACCGGGATCGATGGTCTCAAGACCCGCGCCGGACGCCTGGATACCGCGGCGGGTCATCTTCAGAACCGGGCCAACGACGCGCACGTCCGGATCGGCAAGACCAACAAGCGGATCGACGAGCTTCAGCGCAAGGCTGCCCAGACGCGCCGCGACCTGCGTTCGAACGACGGCTCGGCCCGCTCCACGTCCCCCGGAAACCTCTCCGGCACGGAGGCGGACCTCCGGCGCCTTGAAAACCGCGTCCAGGCCCTGGTGCGCAGCCTCGGGTGAACGCCCGGCCCCATCTGATCGTCGACACCAGGGAGTCCCGTATCCATGTCCCTCAAGAGTGCTCTGCAGAACACATCGTCAACTCTCAGCAGGTTCAAGCAACAGGCCGAGGGAGCCGGTCGCGCCACCGACGCCCTCAAGAGCAAGGCGGGGGCCGGCGCCGGTGACCTCAAGCGCCTCCAGAGCGCCAGTCAGTCCGCCGAGAAGGAGCTGAAGGACCTCAAGACCGCCTCCGACCAGGCCGAGAAGTCCCTGTCCAAGGCCGGAAAGACCGGCGCAAGCGCCGGCAAGAACCTCGGCAAGTACGAGTCGGGGGCGAGCAAGGCGGCCAAGGGCCAGGACAAGATGAACAAGTCGATGAAGGGCAACTTCTTCGGCATGCTCATGAGCCTGCTGCAGCCCCTGATCGAGAAGGTCATCGACATGGCCACCCGGTCGAAGACCATGCAGAAGGTGCTGAAGACGGCCTTCGACGCCATCAAGTCGGTGATCAGCAAGGTCATGAAGGCCATCGGGCCGATCATGAAGAACGCCGCGAAGCTGATCAAGTCGGTCTGGAACGGCATCAAGAAGGCCGTCTCGGCCGTCGTCAAGGCCATCGCCACGGTCATCAAGACCTACGTCAACATCTGGAAGAAGGTCATCAGCACCGCGCTGAAGGCGATCAAGACGGTCGTCAGCAGCGTCTGGAAGGGCATCAAGTCCGTCGTCTCACCCGTCGTCAGCTGGATCAAGTCGGCGATCCCGAACGCCTTCCGGGCCGTCAAGGACAAGCTGTCCAGCATCTGGGGCGGTCTGAAGGGCATCGCGAGCCGGGCCTTCGACGGCATCAAGGGCGCGGTGAAGGGCCCGATCAACGCGGTCATCGGCATCATCAACTCCGCGATCGGCAGGCTCAACGGCATCAAGGTGTCGATCCCGGGCTGGGTGCCGAAGGTCGGCGGCAAGTCCTTCGGCGTCAGTCTGCCGAGGATCCCCGCGCTCGCCACCGGCGGTGTCGTCATGCCCCGCTCGGGCGGTGTCCCGGCGCTGCTCGCCGAGGCCGGTGAGGCGGAGGCCGTACTGCCGCTGAGCAAGCTGGACCGGCTGCTGAAGCGGGCCGCCGCCCAGGGACCGGCGTACGCCGGAGCATCCGGGGCGGCGGGCGGCGCGCTGCACATCGAGCACTACTACGCGGCCGAGACGAGCAGCCCGCAGCGGACCGCGGACGCCCTGATGTTCCTGGCGAAGGCACGCGGATGAGTGCCGCCACGACATCGGCCCGCGCACCCGTGGACCTGTTCGCCGGTGTGGCCTCCGCGGTGAGCTCCTTCCGGTCTCAGGTGCAGCAGGGCGACAACACCCTGCGCGCCCTCACGGACCGGGTCAGGAACGCCGCCACCGCCACCGACCGCCTGCGCTCCGCCACCTCCCCGGTCGCCACCCGTCTGCGCGCGCTCAGGACGAACACGGATGCCGCCGCCCGCTCCGTCACCAGGACCGGGCAGACCGCCACCGGCGCGGTGACCGGAGTGCGGTCCGCCGGCACCAACGCCCGAACCGGCACCAGGTCCCTGGGCAGGCTCAGGTCCGGACTCGGCGGCGTCCTGGCGGTCGTGGGCGGGCTCATCGGCGCCGCCGGAATCGTCGGCGGTCTCCTGAGCACCTTCGGCACCGCCATGGGAATCGGCTCCGGTGTGATGACGGCGATCAACATCCTCACCCGCGCCAACCCCATCGGCTTCGTCACCGGCCTCCTCCTCCCGGTCGCCGGCTGGCTGCTGGACCTCGCGATGAACTCCGAGGCCGGGCAACGGTTCATGGAACAGCTCAGCACGCTCGTACTGAAGTACGTCGAGCTCTACGTGACGATCATGGGCCCCCTGCTGAAAATGATCGGGACGGCGGTGAGCACGTACGTCACCGGCTACCTCGCCGTCATCCGCGGAGCGCTCACCGGCATCGCCGCCCTCATCACCACCGGCTTCGCCGTCCTCAGGGCACTCACCACCGGCGACACCCGCGCCCTCAGCGGCAAGGTGTCCGCGGTGTGGCGGGGGTTCAAGGACGCGGTCGGGCCGGCCCTGAAGTGGATCAGTCAGGACATCCCCCGGATGTTCACCCGGATCAAGGAGGCCCTCTCCGGGGCGATGCGCGGGCTCGGGCAGTTCGTGACGACCGGCGCGCAGACCGTCGCGGGTGTGATCAAGGGCCCGGTCAACGGCCTGATCGCGTTCGCCAACTGGATCGTCGACGGGCTCAACAGCCTCAGCTTCAGCCTGTTCGGCAAGAAGTTCGGCGTCGACCTGGACAAGATCCCGATGCTCGCCGAGGGCGGCGTCGCGATCCCCGGCGCCACCCGCCGGGCGGGCAAGGTACTGCCGCTCACCGCCCTGCACCGACAGCAGGCGCTCGCCCTGCGCAACCGCAACCGGCCCCAACCCCCGCACCGGATCACGAAGTTCCACGAGAGCCGGGGCGCCGGTGCCCACGGCACGGCGGAGGACCTGCTCTTCCTCGCGGCGGCCCACGCACGCACCCCAGCCTGAGAAGTGAGGTGACGGCCCCCATGGCCGAGACGACAACCGCATACACCGAAGACGTGGCCCCCGGCTCACTCATCACCCGCGACGGGCAGATGCAGTGGGCCGGACTTCTGTTGGGCCCCGGCACCCCCTACGAAATCGACCGCGGCGGACTGAGCGGCTGGGAGGACCTGCCCGAGTACGACGCCTCGGACGCCGACCGCCCCACCGCGCACGGCGCCTGGCCGGGCGCCCGCTACGCCCGGCCCCGCAAGATCGGCGGCACGGTGTGGACCGTGCCGTCGGAGGACAGCACCGAGTCCTCGCTCTCCGCGATGCGCGCCCTGCGCCAGGCCCTGCTGCTCGGCGACGCGGAGCGCTGGCTCGCGGTGCGGCTGCACGGCGAGACGCTCGCCGTGCGGGCCCGGGTCAGCCAGCGCGTCCTGGCCGCCGACCGGACGTACACCACACAGGGCGTGGCCAGGGCGTCCGTGCAGTGGTACGCCACCGACCCGCGCCGCTACTCGGTCACCGAGCAGAGCGCGGTCACCGGCGCCCCGCAGCCGGAGAGCGGTCTGACCTGGCCGCTGACCTGGCCGCTGTACTGGGGCCAGTCGGCCTCCACCGGGGACGTGATCGCCGCCAACTCCGGCTCAGCGCCCACGCACCCGGTGATCACGTTCACCGGCCCGTGCGCCAACCCGACGGTGACGGACCGCACTTCCGGCCGCCGGCTGCGCTACGAGATCACCCTCGCCGAAGGCGACGAGCTCGTCGTCGACACCGCCGCCGGCACGGTCACCCTCAACGGCACCGCCTCCCGCCGTGACACGGCCGCGGCGGACAGCAGTCCCGAGGAACTGTTCGCCTTCGAACCGGGCCGCGCCCAGCTGGCGTTCCGGCCCGACACCGACGAGACGGGCGCCCGGATGACGGTCCGCTGGCGCGAAGCGGAGTGGTGATCACATGACCGTACGAGCCGCCTGGCTCACCGAGACCGGCCAGACCCGGGAGGACACCCGCGTCACCCTGTCCGGTCTGCTCACCCCGAACGCCCTGGTCGCGGAGAACATCCCGCTCAAGGCGCGCGGCGGCATCGTCCCCGGTGGCTTCGCGCTCACCGGCACCACCGGCAGCATGACCTTCACCATCGGCACCGGCCGCGCCTTCGTCCAGGGCGGCCGGACCGGCCAGGGCGTCTACCCCGTGGCGGTGACCGAGCCGGAGACCCTGACCGTGCCCGACGGCGACTCCCTGTACAGCCGGATCGACCTCGTCGAACTCGTCGTACTGGACAGCGTCTACGACGGCACCCTGGACACGACCGCGCAGGTCCGCCTGGTCAAGGGCGATGCCTCGGCCACGCCCGTGGCGCCCACCAGCCCCAACGGCAGCGCCCTGCCGCTGTACCGGATCACGGTGCCCGCCAAGACGTCGGCCGGGTCGAACAGCCTGGTCTGGGACACCGCGGTCGTCAGCCTGCGCTACCCGACCGTGGCTCTCGGCGGCATCGTCCCCGCCGAGGGCTTCAGCGGCGCGTACGTGGGCCAGTACCGCGAGGACTCCGCCGGTCTGCTGCAGCGCTGGAACGGCACCGCCTGGCAGTACGCCGAGGGCCGTTCGACCGTGCTGCTCAGCGTCTCGCAGACGTCGGCGCAGTCCGTCACCACCGGCCCGTGGACGCAGATCACCCTGCAATCCACCGACGTGGACGACGCCACCGCCTGGTCCGGATCGAACACCTACACGGTGCCGAGGGCTGGCTGGTGGCGGGTGACCTGCGCGATCACCTGGTTCAACGAGGCCACGACCGGGTCGCGCGGCGCGCGCGTGTACGTCAACGGCTCCGGTGTCCCGCGCGGCACCTGGCTGGTCGGCGCGGGTCCGGGCGCGACCAGCGTGGGCGGCACCTGCCTGCTCAAGCTGGCGGCCGGCGACAAGCTCGCGCTGTACGGGCTGCAGAACTCCGGTTCCACGCTCACCACCCTCGGCGGCTCCGGCTACTCCACCAACCTCACGGCCGAGTGGCTCAGGTCCTGACCGCCCCCTCGCTTCCCCCGTACCTTCCGGAGATCACAGGAGACCAGCAGATGAACCTGCGCAGCTCATGGCTGGCCGAGACCGGCCAGACCCGCGAGGACACCCGCCTCACCCAGCTCGGCGCCACCACCCCGATCAACCCGCTGGAGGTCCGCTCCGGCATCCTCCCCGGCTCCTACGACGGCCTGTACCGCCTCTCCGGCTTCTGGATGGAGGGCGGCGCGGGCACCATGACGGGCAAGGTCCACGAGGGCCGGGCCGTCGTCCAGGCCGACAGCAACCAGGGCGCCTACCCCGTCACGCTCCCCGAACCGCTCTCCGTCACCTTCGTCGACGGCGAGGCCAACGACCGCATCGACCTCGTCGTCCTGAAGATCTCCGACAAGATCTACGACGGCTCCGCGCAGTCCACGGTCTCTCTGGAGATCATCAAGGGCGAGGCGAACGCCACCCCGGCCCCGCCGCCGCTCCCCGACATCGCGCTGCCGCTCTACCGGGTCCTCGTGCGGGCCGGGATCAGCGCCGGCAAGGGCGGCATCAACTGGAACAACGACGTGACGGACCTGCGCTCCACCACCGTCGCGATCGGCGGCATCCTCCCGGCGTACGGCGACACCGGCAGCGGCGCCTACCCGGGCCAGTACCGCGACTCCGGCGGCGCCCTCCAGCGCTGGGACGGCTCCGCCTGGGTCTCCTACCCGAGCGCCCTGGGCGGCATCGCCCCGGCCGGCGCGGTCACCACGGCCAGCTACACCGGGCAGTACCGCGACAGCTCCTCCGGCCAGCTCCAGCGCTGGAACGGCTCGACCTGGGTGTCGTACCAGCCGGTCGCCAACTGGACCGACTACACCCCGGTCTGGCGCTGCGAGAACGGCGCGGCGCCCGCCATCGGCAACGGCACGCTGGCCGGGTCGTACGTGAAGACCGGCAACGTCGTCCAGGTGCGGATCTATCTCAAGATCGGCTCGACGACCAACCTGAGCGCCCAGGACGCCAACGGCGACTGGACGTTCTCCCTGCCCCTCGCGCCGGTGTCCACCGCCTGGAAGCTCGACGGGCGGTTCATGACCGCGGAGGCGCACGACGTCTCGGGGCTCCTCACGTACCAGGGCGCCGGGCAGCTGTCGACGGCGAACGGCGGCATGGTCTGGCGGGTGCGTGACGCCCTCAAGACCAACGGAATCGTGTGGGACAAGGCGGCGCCCTTCACCTGGGCCCTCAACGACGTGCTGACCATCCACGGCACCTACGAGGCCGCCTCCTCCTGAGCGGCGCCCGCGGAAGGACCCGTCATGAACGCACGTTCCGCCTGGCTGTCCACGGACGGCCAGACCCGTGAGGACACCCGGGTCGCCGCCCTCGGTGCCCTCACCCCCACCTCGCCCATCGGCACCCGCTCCGGGATCCTGCCCGGCTCCTACAGCGGGGAGCACCGCGTCTCCGGCCTCTGGCTCGCCGGCGCCCAGGGCACGATGACCGCCACCGTCAGCTCCGGCCGGGCCGTCGTCCAGGCGACCGAGTCCCGCGGCGCCTACCCGGTGGCGGTCACCGACGGCGTCCCCCTCACCTTCGAGGACGGCGACGCCCTGTACGACCGCGTCGACCTCGTCGTGCTGCGGATCCACGACGACGCCTACGACGGCACCGACCGCACCGAGGCCGCCGTCGAGATCGTCAAGGGCAAGCCCGAGGCCACCCCGACCGCGCCCGCGGCACCCGGCCTGTCCCTGCCGCTGTTCAAGGTCGTCGTCCCGAAGGGCCGCAGCACCGGCACCGGCGGCATCGACTGGGGCACGGCGCTGACCGACCTGCGGACCACCACCGTCGCCGTCGGCGGCATCCTGCCGACCCGCGCCGACGACACCGCGATCGGCGCCTATCCGGGCCAGTACCGCGACACCGACAGCGCGCTCCAGCGCTGGAACGGCACGGCCTGGGTGCCGTACCCGAGGGACGTCGGCGGCATCGTCCCGGCCGGCGCGCTCGCCAACGGCGGATACGCGGGCCAGTACCGCGACTCCGCCGCCGGTCAGCTCCAGCGCTGGAACGGCTCGGCGTGGCTGCCGGCCGTGCCGGGGCCGGCGTTCGCCAACACCCTGGACGCTGGGTCGACGGCCTCGACCACGTACACCGCCACGCTCGCGGCGGCGTCGGCCACCCCGCTGACCGTCACCTTCACGGCTCCCCCGTCCGGCTCGGTGATCGTCGGCCTGGGCGCCCGCCTGCTCACCCGGGACAGCGAGACCGCGTCCGCGTACATGTCCCCGCAGGTCACCCAGGGCTCCACCGTCATCTGGGCGGCGGACGACGAGCGCTGCGCGACGAGCTCGGGGGACGTCGGCAAGACGGTGTCGACCCAGCTGCGCCTCAACGGCCTGACCGCCGGCACGACCTACACGGTCACCGCCCTGTACCGGTCGACCAGCTCCCAGGTCACGTGCTGGTTCGACGCCCGGTACCTGCGCGTCGACCCCATCGCCTGAACCCACACCAACCTGAAAGGAGTCGACCATGCCCGTACGTTCCGGCTGGCTCTCCCCCGACGGCCAGTCCCTGGAGGACACCCGGGTCGTCCCGCTCGGCACCCTCACCCCGACCTCGCCCGTCGCCACCCGCTCCGGCATCCTGCCGGGCTCCTCCGACGGCACGTCCCGCATCTCCGGGTTCACGGTGGCCGGCACCGCCAACACCATGACCGCCACGGTCAGTCCGGGCCGGGCCGTCATCCAGGGCCCGGACTCACGGGGCGCCTACCCGGTCGCGCTGACCGAGCCCCTGCCCCTCACCTTCGAGGACGGCGACGCCCTGTACGGCCGCATCGACCTGGTCGTCCTGCGCGTCTACGACGACCCCTACGACGGCGACGGCCGCACGGAGGCCGCCGTCGAGATCGTCAAGGGCAAGCACGAGGCCACCCCGACCGTCCCGGCCACGCCCGCCCTCGCCCTCCCCCTGTACGAGGTCGCGGTGCCGAAGGGAGCGAGCGCGGGCACCAACGGCATCCCCTGGGGCTCCGCGCTCACCGGCCGCCGCACCGCCACGGTCTCCGTCGGCGGCATCCTGCCCGTCACCACGGACACCGCGAACGGCGCCTACCCGGGCCAGTACCGCGACAACAACGGCGTCCTGCAGCGCTGGACCGGCACCGCGTGGGCCGACTACCAGACGCCGGTCGCGGTGGAGACGGCCACCACGGGCGTCACCGCGTCCGGCAACTGGTCGCTGACGGCGTTCAACGCCCGCCGCACCCGCGGCGTGGCCTCCTTCACCGTCACGCTGGCCCGCACCACCAGCAACCTCACCGCCACGGCCGCCGGCACCCAGAACCCGGGCAACGTCGCCGACGAGCTGATCTGCACCCTGCCCGCCGGCTGGCGGCCCGTCACCGAGACCTACGCGACCGCGAGCGACGGCTACGCCGACGGCTCCGTCCGGATCTCCACCGACGGCTCGGTCTACCTGGTCACCTGGTCGACGAGCGGTGTCATCCAGGTCGGCAACAGCCTGCGGTTCTCCACCTGCTTCGTGCTGTGACCGCCGCCTCACCCAGGAGCTGACCGCCGTATGACCACCAACACTCCCTACCGCGCGATCTTCTGCGATCTGCGCGAGGACACCACCATCGACATCCTGCCGCTGCGGGACGTCACCGTCGACGACTACATCGGCAAACCCGGATCCCTCTCCGGCACCATCCCCGTGCCCGACGCGGCGATGGCCGCCCGGGTCCGCCGCATCGAGGAGGGCCGCACCGCGGTCTACCTCCAGCGCGGCAACGACCTGTGGTGGGGCGGCATCGTCTGGACCAGCACCCTGCAGAGCGACGACCGGGGTGTGCTGACCCTCGGCATCCAGGCGGCCACCTTCGAGTCGTACGCGGGCCGCCGCCGCATCCGCGCGAACCTCTACTACAAGGACGCCGACCCGCTGGTCGTGGTCCGCGCGGTGTGGACCTACATGCAGACCCACCTGTCCGGCAGCAACATCGGCGTCAGCTACGGGGACGAGACCTCCAAGATGGTCCGCTCGGGCACCTGGCGCGACGGGGACGAGACGATCTACCTGGAGGCGATCGACGCGCTCGCCGCCATGGACCCCGGCTTCGAACACCACATCGCCGTCTACCGCGACCCGGCCACCGGCAAGCGGGTGCGCCGGCTGCGCCTGGGCAGCCCGACGATCGACACCGGGACCACCGACCTGGTCATGGACCGGCCGGGCAACATCCTGGCGTACTCCTTCCCGCGCGACGCCACCCGCGGCGGCACCACCGCCCGGGCACGCGGCGCCACGGACAACTCCAACCAGGCCGCCGAGTCCCGCCCGCTGTTCGCCGACGCCGACGAGGCCACGGCGCTGATCAACGCGGGCTATCCGCGCATCGACCTGTCCTCGGACCACAACGAGGTCTCCGACGTCGCCACCCTGAAATCCCTGGCCAAGGCCGAACTGGACGAGGCCACCGGGGCGGTGGTGATCCCCGAGATCACCGTCCGCCTCGACGACCTGGTGCCGCCCGCGCTGCTCGGCCGGACCGTCCGCATCCGGATCACCGACGAGTGGTTCACCGAGGGACTCAACAACCGCTACCGGATCATCGGCGTCAAGGTCAGCCCTTCGCAGCGCGGCCGCCCCGACACCGCCGAGCTCTACCTGGAGGAGGTCTGATGCCCCAGCTGCCCGAGGACATCATCGACCGGCTGACCGCGATGGAACGCCGGATCCAGCAGTTGTCCACCGCCGTCAACACCCGGCCCGCCCTCAACAGGGTCTCCAAGGGTGGCGTGGAGATCAGCGACGGCGGCTATCTCACCGTGTGGCCGCCGGAGGGCGGCCCGGCCGTGTTCGCGGTCGGCGCGTGGTCCGGCGAGGAGTACGGCCTGGCCGTGCGCCGCCAGACCGGCTCCATGGCCATGAGCCTGCACAACGGCGACGGCACCGCGACCTCGCAGCAGCCGCTGCGGATCTGGGACCGCAACGGCAAGGAGATCTTCGCCGACGACGTCGACACCGGCGGCCTGGCCCGCCCGTGGCTGTCGATGACCATGCCGACCGACACGGCCCTGGAGCGCTGGCCGCGCACCACGTCCGGGGACTGGTCGACCGTCGCCCGGTCCTGGAACCCGCTGTGGCAGCCGAGGATGCGGATGTACATCTCCACCTCGGTGACCTCCGGCGCCACCGGAGAGGTCCGGATCATGATCAACGACACCCAGTGGGGCGGCACCGTCACCGCCCCCGGGGCGCTCGACTACACCGGCTTCGTCGTCAGCAACTTCAACGCCTCCTTCGGCAACCTGCTGAAGTTCGAGATCCAGGCCCGGGTCACCAGCGCCTCCGGCACGGTCTACGCCCAGCCGCGGATGATGTACGGCCTCCAGACCACCTAGTGCCCCACCAGGCAACGTTCGCGCCCGGCACGCCCTCTCGCCGCACCGGGCACAAGCCCAAGTACATCCAGTACGAGGACGTGCACCCGGCACGCCGAGAGCACGCACCGGACGCCGCTCCTTGACGGGCAAACGTTGCCTGCCGGGGCACTAGCCACCCATTCCAGCACCAACAGCCGCTCCCGTAGCCGCGGAGGAACCATGGACATCGACCCCACCCAGCCCTGGGGCATCGCGATCGACTACGCCGGCCGCGCCACCCTCACCGAGGACGGCCACACGGTCTACATCAACGTCTCCGACACCAGCCTCAGCAGCATCATCACGCCCGACCCGCTCAGCGGCCGCTACCCGTCCGCCAGCGTCACCGCCCAGTTCACCGAGACCGGCACGAACGGCGCCGTGCTGCGCGGCTACGGACGGATCGGCGTCGAGCCAGTCGGCACGGACCCGGTCGCCCCCGACCAGACGGCCGTACCCCGCGCCGTCTCCGCCGCGGTGGCCGACTTCCAGGCCAACACGGCGGCGTACGTGGACCTGTGCGCCCAGTGGTCGCCGGCCGACGGCGGCTCGGACGAGGAGCCGGCCCCGGAAACCACCGCCTGACGCCCTCACCCCCACACAATCCGCACCCCGAGCCGCCCGACCGGCCGGGGTTTTCTCATGCCCGGGAGGCACCGCCCATGGCCAGACCCCTGTCCGCCGACGCCCTCGT
The DNA here is from genome assembly GCF_042888465.1 of Streptomyces sp. NPDC002888. Lineage (NCBI taxonomy): Bacteria > Bacillati > Actinomycetota > Actinomycetes > Kitasatosporales > Streptomycetaceae > Streptomyces > Streptomyces sp. NPDC002888. Next base: position 27,849 of record NZ_JBIAPU010000018.1, read on the forward strand.
GTCCGCTCTGCGGGCCGAGGGCGTCACCGTCGTCGAACACACCGGTTGGCGCACCAACAACCGTAATCACAAAGGAAGTTGGGGCCCTCTCAACGGCGTGATGATCCATCACACCGTGACCTCCGGGACCACCTCCAGCGTCAGCCTCTGCTTCAACGGCCACTCCGCCCTGCCCGGCCCGCTCTGCCACGGCGTGATCGCCAAGGACGGCACGGTCCACCTCGTCGGCAACGGCCGCGCCAACCACGCCGGCGTCGGCGATCCCGACGTCCTCGCCGCGGTCAGCGCCGAGCGCGCCAAGCTGCCCGCCCCGAACCAGTCCACCACGGACGGCAACGCCCACTTCTACGGCTTCGAGTGCGTCAACCTCGGCGACGGCAAGGACCCGTGGCCCGAGGCCCAGATCGACGCCATCACACGGGCCTCCGCCGCCCTGTGCCGCGCACACGGCTGGAGCGCCAACTCCGTGATCGGCCACAAGGAGTGGACCAGCGCCAAGATCGATCCACGCGGCTTCACCATGACCGACCTGCGCGCCCGTGTGGCCGCCCGCCTGGCCAAGAAGCCGACCGGCACTGGCACTGGCACTGGCACCACGGCCCCGCAGTACCAGCCGTTCCCCGGCGCCCAGTGGTTCAGGAAGAACCCCCGGTCCGCAATCGTCACCGCGATGGGCAAGCGCCTGGTCGCCGTCGGCTGCTCCGCCTACACCTCGGGCCCCGGCCCCCAGTGGACCGAGGCCGACCGCCGCGGCTACGCCAAGTGGCAGCGCAAGCTCGGCTACACCGGGGCCTCCGCCGACGGCTGGCCCGGCGCCAAGTCCTGGGCGGCGCTGAAGGTCCCGTACAGCTCCTGAAAGACGAGGTCCACCGTGTCAGAGGCCGCCAAGCGAACCCTCCGTACCGTTGTCCAGACCGCTGTCGGCCTGTGCGTCCTGCTGCCGGCGGTCGTCGACGCCGTCGGCGTCCCCGAGACCCTCCCCTGGGTGGCCGGCGCCCTGGCCGTCGCCGCGGGCGTGACCCGCGCCATGGCCCTGCCCGCCGTACAGGCCGCGCTTCCTTCGTGGTTGCGGACGAGCGCGCCGGCCGAAGAGCCCGAAGATCACCGAGAGGAGGACAAAGCGTGACCGACCCCTCCTCCGTCTCCGATCGAGCCGTCGTCGCCGTCGAGCTCGAACGCCTGCGGGGCACTGTCGAGGCCGGCTTCGCCCGGGCCGACGGGCAGCTCGCCCTGCTGGTGCAGCGCAGCGACCAGACCGACAAGCAACTCGCCGACCACGAGCAACGGCTGGACGCGCTGGAACGCACCCGCTGGCCCATCGCCAGCATCGGTGCCCTGGCCGCCATGGCGACGGCTGCCATCGCGGCCTGGGAACTGACCGGCCGCTGAACACGCCGAAGGGCGGCCACCCCCACGGGGGTGACCGCCCTTCAGTGCTTCAAGCGATCGCTCGCCGCTTACTGGTTGTACGGACCGTAGTCGTAGTCCTCCAGCGGAACGGCCTGGCCGGAGCCCGTGCCGAACGGCGAGTAGTCGATGTCGTCGTAGCCGACTGCCGAGTACATCGCGGCCTTCGCCTCCTCGGTCGGCTCGACCCGGATGTTGCGGTAGCGGGACAGACCCGTACCGGCCGGGATGAGCTTACCGATGATGACGTTCTCCTTGAGGCCGATCAGGGAGTCGGACTTGGCGTTGATCGCCGCGTCCGTGAGGACCCTGGTCGTCTCCTGGAAGGACGCCGCCGACAGCCAGGACTCCGTGGCCAGCGAGGCCTTGGTGATACCCATGAGCTGCGGACGACCGGAGGCCGGGTGACCGCCCTCCTGGACCACACGACGGTTCTCGGTCTCGAACTTCGAGCGCTCGACCAGCTCGCCGGGCAGCAGCTCGGCGTCGCCGGACTCGATGATCGTCACACGGCGCAGCATCTGCCGGATGATGATCTCGATGTGCTTGTCGTGGATCGACACACCCTGCGAGTTGTAGACCTTCTGGACCTCGCCGACCAGGTGGACCTGGACGGCACGCTGGCCCAGAATGCGCAGCACGTCGTGCGGGTTGGTGGCACCCACGGTGAGCTTCTGGCCCACCTCGACGTGCTCGCCCTCGCTGACCAGGAGTCGGGCACGCTTCGAGATCGGGAACGCCGTCTCGTCGCTGCCGTCGTCCGGGGTGACGACGATCTTCTTGGTCTTCTCGGTCTCCTCGATCCGCACGCGGCCGGAGGCCTCGGAGATCGGGGCGACACCCTTCGGGGTACGGGCCTCGAAGAGCTCGACGACACGCGGCAGACCCTGGGTGATGTCGTCACCGGCCACACCACCGGTGTGGAAGGTACGCATCGTCAGCTGGGTACCGGGCTCACCGATGGACTGGGCGGCGATGATGCCGACCGCCTCACCGATGTCCACCAGCTTGCCGGTGGCCAGCGAACGGCCGTAGCACATGGCGCAGGTGCCGACGTGGGACTCGCAGGTCAGGATCGAGCGGGTCTTGACCTCCTCGACACCGTGGTGCACGAGCTGGTCGATGAGCACGTCGCCCAGGTCCACGTTGGCCGGCGCGATCACCTTGCCGTCGATGACGACGTCCTGGGCGAGCATGCGGGCGTAGACGCTGGTCTCGACGTCCTCCGCCTTGCGCAGCGTGCCGTCGGCGTCGCGCGAGGCGATCCGCAGCTTCAGACCGCGCTCGGTGCCGCAGTCCTCCTCGCGGATGATGACGTCCTGCGACACGTCCACCAGACGACGGGTCAGGTAACCCGAGTCGGCGGTACGCAGGGCGGTGTCCGCCAGACCCTTACGGGCACCGTGCGTGGAGATGAAGTACTCCAGCACGGACAGGCCCTCACGGAACGAGGCCTTGATGGGACGCGGGATGGTCTCGTTCTTCGCGTTCGACACCAGACCACGCATACCGGCGATCTGACGCATCTGCATCATGTTTCCTCGGGCACCCGAGTCAACCATCATGAAGATGGGGTTCGTCTTCGGGAAGTTCGCGTTCATCGCCTCGGCGACCTCGTTGGTCGCCTTGGTCCAGATCGCGATGAGCTCCTGCGTGCGCTCTTCCTTGGTGATCAGACCGCGCTCGTACTGCTTCTGGACCTTCTCGTCCTGCGCCTCGTACCCGCGGACGATCTCCTTCTTCGCCTCGGGAACGACGACGTCGGAGATGGCCACGGTGACACCGGAACGGGTCGCCCAGTAGAAGCCGGACGCCTTCAGGTTGTCGAGCGTCGCCGCCACGATGACCTTGGGGTAACGCTCGGCCAGATCGTTGACGATCTCGGAGAGCTGCTTCTTGCCCACCGAGTAGTCGACGAACGGGTAGTCCTCGGGCAGCAGCTCGTTGAAGAGCGCACGGCCCAGGGTGGTGCGCAGGCGGAACGTGTCCCCCTGCTGCCACTCCGGCTCGCCCTCCTCCTGCGCCGGCGGCGTCCAGCTGCGCGGCGGGATGGTGCCCACCGGGAAGCGGATGTCGATCGCCGACTGCAGCGCGAGCTCACCGGCGTCGAACGCCATGATCGCCTCGGCCGTGGAACCGAAGGACCGGCCCTCGCCCTTGGTGTCGCGCAGCTCGCCGTCGGTGGTGAGGAAGAACAGACCGAGGACCATGTCCTGGGTCGGCATCGTCACCGGACGGCCGTCGGCGGGCTTGAGGATGTTGTTCGAGGACAGCATCAGGATGCGGGCCTCGGCCTGCGCCTCCGCGGACAGCGGAAGGTGCACGGCCATCTGGTCACCGTCGAAGTCCGCGTTGAACGCGGTGCAGACGAGCGGGTGGATCTGGATGGCCTTGCCCTCGACCAGCTGCGGCTCGAAGGCCTGGATGCCGAGGCGGTGCAGCGTGGGCGCACGGTTCAGCAGAACCGGGTGCTCCGCGATGACCTCTTCCAGCACGTCGTACACGACCGTGCGGCCGCGCTCGACCATGCGCTTGGCGCTCTTGATGTTCTGCGCGTGGTTCAGGTCGACCAGGCGCTTCATCACGAACGGCTTGAAGAGCTCCAGCGCCATCGCCTTCGGCAGACCGCACTGGTGCAGCTTCAGCTGCGGACCGACGACGATCACGGAACGCGCGGAGTAGTCCACACGCTTACCGAGCAGGTTCTGACGGAATCGACCCTGCTTGCCCTTCAGCATGTCGCTGAGGGACTTCAGCGGGCGGTTACCGGGACCGGTGACCGGGCGACCACGACGACCGTTGTCGAACAGCGCGTCGACGGCCTCCTGGAGCATGCGCTTCTCGTTGTTCACGATGATCTCGGGCGCACCGAGGTCGAGAAGGCGCTTCAGTCGGTTGTTCCGGTTGATCACACGGCGGTACAGGTCGTTCAGGTCGGAGGTCGCGAAGCGGCCACCGTCCAGCTGCACCATCGGGCGAAGGTCCGGCGGGATGACCGGCACGCAGTCGAGCACCATGCCCTTGGGGCTGTTGGAGGTCTGCAGGAAGGCAGACACGACCTTCAGCCGCTTCAGCGCACGGGTCTTCTTCTGGCCCTTGCCGGTACGGATGATCTCGCGGAGGCGCTCGGCCTCCTCGTCGAGGTCGAAGGACTCCAGACGCTTCTGCAGCGCCGCGGCACCCATCGAACCGTCGAAGTACGTGCCGAAGCGGTCACGCAGCTCGCGGTAGAGGAGCTCGTCGCCCTCGAGGTCCTGGACCTTGAGGTTCTTGAAGCGGGTCCACACCTCGTCGAGACGGTCGATCTCGCGCTGCGCACGGTCGCGCAGCTGCTTCATCTCGCGCTCGGCACCCTCACGCACCTTGCGGCGCACGTCGGCCTTGGCACCCTCGGCCTCGAGCTCGGCCAGGTCGGTCTCGAGCTTCTTGGCCCGGCCTTCGAGGTCGGAGTCGCGACGGTTCTCGATCTGCTGCCGCTCGACGGAGACGTGCGCCTCCAGGGAGGGCAGGTCGCGCGTACGGCGCTCCTCGTCGACGTACGTGATCATGTACGCCGCGAAGTAGATGACCTTCTCGAGGTCCTTGGGAGCCAGGTCGAGCAGGTAGCCCAGCCGGCTCGGGACGCCCTTGAAGTACCAGATGTGCGTGACGGGGGCGGCCAGCTCGATGTGGCCCATCCGCTCACGACGCACCTTGGCGCGAGTCACCTCGACGCCGCAGCGCTCACAGATGATGCCCTTGAACCGGACACGCTTGTACTTGCCGCAGTAGCACTCCCAGTCCCGGGTCGGACCGAAGATCTTCTCGCAGAAGAGTCCGTCCTTTTCGGGCTTGAGCGTGCGGTAGTTGATCGTCTCGGGCTTCTTGACCTCGCCGTGGCTCCACTGACGGATGTCGTCCGCGGTGGCCAGGCCGATCCGGAGCTCGTCGAAGAAGTTGACGTCGAGCACTATGCGTCAATCCCTCTCAGGGTTGTAAGTCATGGGGTCTGAAACGGGGGTCCCGGGGCCGGCCGGGCTCATGTCGAGCCCGGCCGAACTCCCGTCAGACCTCTTCGACGCTGCTCGGCTCACGCCGGGACAGGTCGATGCCAAGCTCCTCCGCTGCGCGGAAGACGTCCTCGTCGGTGTCGCGCATCTCGATGGACATGCCGTCCGAGGACAGCACCTCCACGTTGAGGCACAGGGACTGCATCTCCTTGATGAGCACCTTGAAGGACTCGGGGATGCCGGGCTCGGGGATGTTCTCGCCCTTGACGATGGCCTCGTAGACCTTCACGCGGCCGGTGACGTCGTCGGACTTGATGGTCAGCAGCTCCTGGAGGGCGTAAGCGGCGCCGTACGCCTCCAGCGCCCACACCTCCATCTCGCCGAACCGCTGGCCACCGAACTGGGCCTTACCACCCAGCGGCTGCTGGGTGATCATCGAGTACGGACCGGTCGAACGGGCGTGCAGCTTGTCGTCGACCAGGTGGTGGAGCTTGAGGATGTACATGTACCCGATGGAGATCGGGTCCGGGAACGGCTCACCGGAGCGGCCGTCGAACAGCCTCGCCTTGCCGGTCGGCTGCACCATGCGCTCGCCGTCGCGGTTCGGGATGGTGTGCTGGAGCAGACCGGCGAGCTCGTCCTCACGGGCACCGTCGAAGACCGGGGTCGCGACGTTGGTGCCGGGGGCGACGGAGTCGGCGCCGATGACCTGCAGACGCTGGGCCCAGTCTTCGGCGAGACCGGAGACGTCCCAGCCGCGGCTGGCGAGCCAGCCGAGGTGGATCTCCAGAACCTGTCCCGGGTTCATTCGGGACGGCACACCGAGCGGGTTGAGGATGATGTCGACCGGGGTACCGTCCTCCAGGAACGGCATGTCCTCGATCGGCAGGATCTTCGAAATGACACCCTTGTTGCCGTGTCGGCCGGCGAGCTTGTCACCGTCGGTGATCTTGCGCTTCTGCGCCACGTACACGCGCACCAGCTGGTTCACACCGGGGGGAAGCTCGTCGCCCTCCTCGCGGTCGAAGACACGCACACCGATGACCTTGCCGGTCTCGCCGTGCGGCACCTTCAGCGAGGTGTCACGGACCTCACGGGCCTTCTCGCCGAAGATCGCGCGCAGCAGGCGCTCCTCCGGCGTCAGCTCGGTCTCACCCTTGGGCGTGACCTTGCCGACGAGGATGTCACCGGCGATGACCTCGGCACCGATGCGGATGATGCCGCGCTCGTCGAGGTCGGCGAGGACCTCCTCGGAGACGTTCGGGATGTCCCGGGTGATCTCCTCGGGGCCGAGCTTGGTGTCACGGGCGTCGACCTCGTGCTCCTCGATGTGAATCGAGGAGAGGACGTCGTCCTGCACGAGGCGCTGCGACAGGATGATCGCGTCCTCGTAGTTGTGACCCTCCCACGGCATGAACGCCACGAGCAGGTTCTTGCCCAGCGCCATCTCGCCGTTCTGGGTGGCCGGACCGTCGGCGAGGACCTGGCCCTCGATGATCCGGTCGCCCTCGTTGACGATGACCTTCTGGTTGACCGAGGTGCCCTGGTTGGACCGGGAGAACTTGGCCAGGCGGTACGTGATGTACGTGCCGTCGTCGTTCGCGGTGGTGATGTAGTCCGCGGAGACCTCCTGGACCACACCCGCCTTCTCGGCCTTGACCACGTCGCCGGCGTCGACGGCGGAGCGGTACTCCATGCCGGTGCCGACGAGCGGGGACTCGGACTTGATGAGCGGCACGGCCTGACGCATCATGTTCGCGCCCATGAGGGCACGGTTGGCGTCGTCGTGCTCGAGGAACGGGATCATGGCGGTCGCGACCGACACCATCTGGCGCGGCGAGACGTCCATGTAGTCCACGTCGTCACCGGGAACGTAGTCGACCTCGCCGCCACGACGGCGGACCAGGACGCGGTTCTCGGTGAAGCGCAGGTCGTCGTCGAGCGTGGCGTTGGCCTGCGCGATGACGAAGCGGTCCTCTTCGTCGGCCGTCAGGTAGTCGACCTCGTCGGTGACGACACCGTCGGTGACCCGGCGGTACGGCGTCTCCACGAAACCGAACGCGTTGACGCGGCCGTAGGAGGCGAGCGAACCGATCAGACCGATGTTGGGGCCTTCGGGCGTCTCGATCGGGCACATGCGTCCGTAGTGGGACGGGTGCACGTCACGGACCTCGAAGCCGGCCCGCTCACGGGACAGACCACCCGGGCCAAGAGCCGACAGACGGCGCTTGTGGGTGAGACCCGACAGCGGGTTGTTCTGGTCCATGAACTGCGACAGCTGGCTGGTGCCGAAGAACTCCTTGATGGAGGCGACGACCGGCCGGATGTTGATCAGGGTCTGCGGCGTGATCGCCTCGACGTCCTGAGTCGTCATGCGCTCGCGGACGACACGCTCCATACGCGCCAGACCCGTACGGACCTGGTTCTGGATGAGCTCGCCGACGCTGCGCAGACGACGGTTGCCGAAGTGGTCGATGTCGTCGGTCTCGACGACGATCGTCTGACCGTTGTCGGCGGTCGTCTCGATCTCACCGGCGTGCAGCTTCACCAGGTACTTGATCGTCGAGATGACGTCCTCGACGGTCAGGACGCCCGCGTCGAGCGGAGCCTCCGCACCCAGCTTCTTGTTGACCTTGTAACGGCCGACCTTGGCGAGGTCGTAGCGCTTCGGGTTGAAGTAGAGGTTCTCGAGCAGCGTCTGCGCGGCCTCACGCGTGGGGGGCTCGCCCGGGCGCAGCTTGCGGTAGATGTCGAGCAGCGCGTCGTCCTGGCCCTGGGTGTGGTCCTTCTCCAGGGTGGCGCGCATCGACTCGTACTCGCCGAACTCCTCGAGGATCTGCTCGGTGGTCCAGCCGAGCGCCTTGAGCAGGACGGTGACGGACTGCTTGCGCTTGCGGTCGATGCGGACACCGACCATGTCGCGCTTGTCGATCTCCAGCTCCAGCCAGGCACCCCGGGAGGGGATGACCTTGGCGGAGAAGATGTCCTTGTCGGACGTCTTGTCGATGCTGGAGTCGAAGTAGACACCGGGCGAACGAACCAGCTGCGACACCACGACACGCTCGGTGCCGTTGATGACGAAGGTGCCCTTGTGCGTCATGAGCGGGAAGTCGCCCATGAAGACGGTCTGGGACTTGATCTCGCCCGTCTCGTTGTTGGTGAACTCGGCCGTGACGAAGAGCGGCGCGGCGTACGTGAAGTCGCGCTCCTTGCACTCGTCGATCGAGTTCTTCGGCGGCTCGAAACGGTGGTCACGGAAGGTCAGCGACATCGACCCGGAGAAGTCCTCGATCGGGGAGATCTCCTCGAAGATCTCCTCCAGACCGGACTTGGTGGGGACGTCCTGCCCGTTCTCCAGAGCCTCCTCGACCCGACTCTGCCAAGCGGTGTTGCCGAGCAGCCAGTCAAAGCTCTCGGTCTGCAGCGCGAGCAGGTTCGGAACCTCGAGAGGCTCCTTGATCTTTGCAAAGGAAATGCGCAGCGGGGCGGTGCTGGCGCCGTTGTTCGTATTCGCGGTCGAGGCGTTGCGCGAGGCGGCCAAGAGGGGGTCCTTCCGAGGGCTCGGACTCACTACGCGCGTACCGGCCCCTCTCCTGGGCACAGAGACAGGTCTTGCCGTATCTGGCCAAAGGGCCAGGTCAGGGAATTCCGGTCGTCGATGCTCAAGGGAGGGCATGCCCCTGGTGACGGGCAGGGGACAGCTAACAGGCAGCGCAAAGGGTCAGTGTAGCCACTTGGCACACTGATGTCCAGTGCGGGTTTTTCGAGACCCTCGTTGTTCTCAACGCCCTCGGTCTGCTTGCCCTCAACGCACGGTGATACTGCCCTCTTCGTCGTCGATCCATGCCTCGGAACGTGGATCGTTGTGACGACGCGTCCTGAGAATTGCGCGCTGCGTGCGGTTCGTCAAGGCCCCTTGCCCGAACGCTGGGACACCCGGAGACACGACGAAGATCACCATACCCCTCGGCAACCGAGAGGCAAGGTAACCGTGGCCGACCCCCGACAACGCCGAAGAGCGACCACCCAGATGGATGATCGCTCTTCAGTGCGTGAGCGTTACAGCCCCAGGAGGACTGTTTCAGCCTTCGCGAAGGTCTTACTTGACCTCGACGGAGGCGCCGGCGCCCTTGAGGGACTCGGCGGCCTTCTCGGCGGCGTCCTTGGCGACCTTCTCGAGAACGGGCTTCGGGGCGCCGTCCACGAGGTCCTTGGCCTCCTTCAGACCCAGGGAGGTCAGCTCGCGCACGACCTTGATGACCTGGATCTTCTTGTCGCCGGCACCGGTGAGGATGACGTCGAACTCGTCCTTCTCCTCCTCGGCCTCGGCGGCGCCACCAGCGGCACCACCGGCGACGACGACCGGCGCGGCAGCGGCGGCGGTGACGTCGAACTTCTCCTCGAACGCCTTCACGAACTCGGAGAGCTCGATGAGGGTGAGGTTCTCGAACTGCTCGAGCAGCTCTTCCTGGGACAGCTTCGTCGCCATGTCGGGCGATCCTTCCACTAATTCGGCTGGTGCCGGATGTACATGTCTGGCGGGCGTACGTTCGGCCCGCTACGACCACTCCCCGAGGCGCACAGCCTCAGGCCGCGGTCATTTCGCGAGCCGAGTTACTCGGCACCGCCCTGCTCGTCCTGCTTGGCGCGCAGCGCGTCCACGGTGCGGACGAGCTTCGACGGCAGCGCCTGGAAGACAGAGGCAGCCTGAGACTGCTTGCCCTTCAGAGCACCGGCCAGCTTGGAGAGCAGAACCTCGCGGGACTCGAGGTCCGCAAGCTTCTTGATCTCGTCGGCGGACAGCGCCTTGCCGTCAAGGACACCGCCCTTGATGACGAGGTTCGGGTTGTCCTTGGCGAAGTCACGAAGACCCTTGGCCGACTCCACCGGGTCACCGGTGACGAAGGCGACCGCCGTCGGACCGTTGAACAGGTCGTCGAGCGTCGTGATCCCGGCCTCGTTGGCCGCAATCTTGGTCAGCGTGTTCTTCACCACGGCGTACTGGGCGTTCTCACCGAGCGAACGGCGCAGGTTCTTGAGCTGCGCCACGGTGAGACCCCGGTACTCGGTCAGCACGGCGGCGTTCGAGCTGCGGAACTGCTCCGTCAGCTCGGCCACCGCGGCAGCCTTGTCGGGCCTTGCCATAGAGCGTCGGCCTCCTTCCGGGTGATGAGGACCGCTCGGAAGGGGCCGGCATAAAAACGAAACGCCCCGGCGCAGGCGCACGGGGCGTTGCTCGACCAGGGTTCGCACGCACATCGGCGGCGGACTCTGGGAGCACTTCCACTGACACCTGCGCGGGTCGTCCGCTGTTCAGCGGATCCTTCGGCCACCGAACCCTCTTGCGAGAGAACGGCAACGACCAGCGGTCTTTGGCTTCTGTAGGAGAGTACGTGAACGGATCCCCGTCGAGCAAATCCGCTCCTACGGGGCTCAGGCCTCGTCGAGGTCCTTCATCATCTCGGCCAGGTCCATGGTGTCCTTCGCGGGCGGTGCCGTGATGGTGACCGGCTTGTTGTAGTCGACGAAGGTGAGGGTCAGGTCGAGCTTGCCCTTGTCCCCGTCGCCGCGCATGCGGAACCGCTTGGTGTGGTCGTCGCCGTCGACCCACATGTCCATGGCGAAGCTGTCGACGCCCATGTCCTCGTACTGCTTCATGCTCTTCTCGCGCCGCTCGCGGGTGGCCTTGCTCTCGTCCTTGAAGCTGTCGCGCAGGTCGTCGAGGGTGGCGGTGCCCTTGTAGTGCGTGGTCTTCACCCCGTCGATCGTCTCGGTGCCGACCCTCTCGACGTCCTTGGCGCCGGTGAGGAAGGCGGACTCCGAGGTCGGGTTGCGGTCGGCCTCGGCGAGGCCCTTGGAGTCGGAGTTCAGACCCTTGTCCGCGCCGCCCAGCTCGGAGACGCCGAGCTTCATCCAGCTCTTGCCGTCCATCTCGCCGGCGACCGAGGAGCCACCGATGTACAGCGCCTTGCCGATGACGCGCATCTCCACCGTGCCCTTGACCTCGGGGTCGTCGGGCATGCTGATCTTCATGCTCATGGCCGGGGGCTTCATGCGCATCGCCGCCTCAGCCTCGACGTGGCCCTCCTCCGGCGTCACGCCGGTCATCTTCCAGCGCAGTGAGCTGATCGCCTCCGTCTTCTTCGCCGCCTTGGCGACGGCCGCCACGGGCGACATGGCCGGCGACTCCCCCGAGCCCCCGGCGCAAGCGGTCGCGCCGGAGGCGAGCAGCAGGGCGGCGAGCCCGGCGCCCGTCGCCCGACGGCGCGCGGAACCACGTACGGCAGTCTTCATCGATTCCCCCCAGGAAACACACGGCTGACACACAGCCGGAACCGCGAGCGTATCCCAGGCAAATCGAACGGTCCTCTGATTTCCGTGAGGTTCAGGGGTAGGCCCAGGGGGCGGGGCCGACTTCAGGACGTGGTGCCGCCCTGCTTCCTCAGCAGCGCCCTGAAGTCCTCCGTGTCACCCGCCGGAGGCACCTGCGCGGAGACCTTCACGCCGTAGTCGCTGTAGTACGCGGTCTGGGTCAGCTCACCGGTCGCCGTCTCCCCCTTCTCGACCTTCTTGACCAGCAGGTCCTGGTCGTCGACCCAGATGTCGATGGTCTCGGTGGTGACGCCGGCCTGTTCCAGCTGCTTCTTCAGCGCGGCGAGCTGGCTCGCGCTGAGGCTGGAGTTCTTGGCGGCGAGGTCCGCTACCTCCACCGTGCCCGAGTAGTGCGTGGTGTGCACGCCGCGCACCGTCTCCTCGCCGGCCTTCTTCACATCCCCGGAGGCAAGCAGCAGCTTCACCGACTGGTTGGGCGTGGTGTTCTGCATCTGGTCCTTGAGGTACGCGCCGGAACTGCCGGCGAGCTTCTCCAGGTCGTCGTACGCGTACCTGATCCAGTGCTTGCCGCCCGCCTGCTCGGCGAACTTCTCGCCCATCTTCGCGTAGTAGGCGTCGGGCAGGTAGCGGGCCTCCATCGATGTGGTGCCCAGCTGCTTGCGCATCGTGTCGGCCACGGTGCCGCCGGTGTACGTGAGGGTGAGGGTGCCGTTGAGGCCGTCGCTCCAGGCGAGGGCACCCTCGGACTTCAGGGACATCATCGAGCCCATGACGGTCGTGGCCTCGATCCTGGCGGAGTCGGCCTTGTCCGTGGACTGCTCGGCGGAGCGCAGGGCGGCTATCGGGCTGACGCGGGTCGTGCCCCTGCCCGCCGCCTTGCCGTCGTCCTGCTTGCCGCCCGCGTCCGAGCCCCCCGAGGACGTACAGGCAGCGACCCCCGTCAGCGCGGTCGCCAGCGCGATGGTCAGGGCCACGCGGCGCGCACTCGTGCTCTTCATTTCTCGTCCCACCCCTAAGCGATTGCTGTGCCCGCACGCTAACCCAGGGCACTGACAACCGTGCCCAAAGGCCGCACAAGGCCCCACCAAGAAAGGGCCACAAAGAAAGGGACGGGCCCCGCACCTCGAGAGGTTGCGGGGCCCGTCCTTCTGTGACGCGTTCCGGACGCGGCTACCGGGGAGAGCGCGGGGCTCAGACGGCGGCCGGGTCCTCCTCGACGAGGAGGTTACGGGTGCGGTTCGGGTCGACCGGAATGCCGGGGCCGATCGTGGTGCTGACGGCGGCCTTCTTGATGTAGCGACCCTTGGCGGCGGACGGCTTCAGACGGAGGATCTCCTCCAGCGCCGCGCCGTAGTTCTCCACCAGCTTGGTGTCGTCGAACGACGTCTTGCCGATGATGAAGTGCAGGTTCGAGTGCTTGTCGACGCGGAACTCGATCTTGCCGCCCTTGATTTCGGTGACGGCCTTGGCCACGTCGGGGGTGACGGTGCCGGTCTTCGGGTTCGGCATCAGACCACGCGGACCGAGCACGCGGCCGAGGCGGCCGACCTTGCCCATGAGGTCCGGGGTGGCGACGACGGCGTCGAAGTCCAGGCGGCCCTTCGAGACCTCGTCGATCAGTTCGTCGGAGCCGACGATGTCGGCGCCGGCGGCCTCCGCGGCCGCAGCACGGTCACCGGTCGCGAAGACCAGGACCCGGGCGGTCTTACCGGTGCCGTGCGGAAGGTTCACGGTGCCACGGACCATCTGGTCGGCCTTGCGCGGGTCGACACCCAGACGGAAGGCGACCTCGACGGTGCCGTCGAACTTGGACGTGGAGGTCTCCTTGGCGAGACGGACGGCCTCGAGCGGGGCGTAGAGCTTGTCCCGGTCGACCTTGGCGTCCGCAGCGCGGAGAGACTTGCTGCGCTTGCTCACTACTGCTCCTGTGTGTTCTGAAGGAGTCGTGGTAAGGGCCGAGCAGGCCCTGCCACGCGCGGCCGAAGCCGCATTACTACGAAGGTGGGGGTCAGCCCTCGACCGTGACGCCCATGGAACGCGCGGTACCGGCGATGATCTTCGCGGCGGCGTCCAGGTCGTTGGCGTTGAGGTCGGGCATCTTCGTCGTGGCGATCTCGCGGACCTGCGCCTCGGTGATCTTGGCGACCTTGGTCTTGTGCGGCTCGCCGGAGCCCTTCTCGATGCCCGCGGCCTTGAGGATCATCTTGGCGGCCGGAGGCGTCTTGGTGACGAAGGTGAAGGAACGGTCCTCGTAGACCGTGATCTCCACCGGGATGACCCAACCGCGCTGCGACTCGGTCGCGGCGTTGTAGGCCTTGCAGAACTCCATGATGTTGACGCCGTGCTGACCCAGCGCGGGGCCGACCGGCGGAGCCGGGTTGGCGGCACCGGCCTGGATCTGGAGCTTGATGAGCCCCGTGACCTTCTTCTTCTTGGGAGGCATAGCTCTCCGGGTCCTTTCGAATCGAGTTTGCCCTCGCCCGGGTCGCGTCCCGGATGAAGGCATACCGCACAACGATAACGGGTATGGATGCGCGGCCAAAAACCGAGCAGGTCAGACGGGCAAGAGCCCACCTGACCTGGCACGGAGATGGCGTGCGGCACGCCCCGTCAGAGGCGCGGGGGAACTGCGCGACCAGCCCCCACCGGCGCGCACGGGGCGAACCGGCCGACGAAGCTCTAGTTCTTCTGGATCTGGTCGAAGCTCAGCTCGACCGGCGTCTCGCGGCCGAAGATCTCCACCAGGCCCTTGACCTTCTTCGAGTCGGGGTTGATCTCGTTGATGGTCGCCTGCAGCGTGGCGAACGGACCGTCGGTGACGGTGACCGAGTCGCCCACCTCGAAGTCCAGCACCTGGACCTCGACCTTGCGCTGCGGAGCCGGCTTGCCCTCGGCCTCGGCGGCCTCGCGGGCGGCCTTCTCCTCGGCCTCCGGAGCGAGCATCTTGACGATCTCGTCCAGCGTCAGCGGGTACGGGTCGTAGGCGTTGCCCACGAAGCCGGTGACACCGGGGGTGTTACGGACGACGCCCCAGGACTCGTTCGTCAGGTCCATGCGCACCAGGACGTAGCCAGGGAGCTTGTTCTGGCGGATGGTCTTGCGGTCGCCGTTCTTGATCTGGACGACCTCTTCCTGCGGCACCTCGGCCTGGAAGATGTAGTCCTCGACGTTCAGCGAGACGGCACGCTGCTCGAGGTTGGTCTTCACGCGGTTCTCGTAGCCGGCGTAGGTGTGGATGACGTACCACTCGCCGGGCAGGGTCCGCAGTTCCTCGCGCAGGGCCTCGATGGGGTCGACGGGCTCGGACTCCTCGTCCTCCTCCTCGGCGACCTCGTCCTCGCCGGTGACCTCGTCCTCGCCGGTGACCTCGTCCTCGCCGGTGACCTCGTCCTCGCCGGTGACCTCGTCCTCGCCGGTGACCTCGTCCTCGTCCTCGTCCACGGCGTGCAGGGCGGCCTCCTCGGCCGGCTCCCCCGCCTCGGCCTCGGCAGCCTCGAACTCGTCCTGCTCGTCCGCGCCCTCGACGATGTCGAGCTCGTCATCGACCGCCTTGTCGGGCTCGATGGCGTCGTTCAGGTTCGGGTCAGACACGATGGCTGCTTCTTCCTGGATACATAGGGGTGGAACATGCGAAAAGGGGCGCCGGGTACCTCGGCGCCCTTCGCTCTCGGCTCAGCCGAAGACGTACTTGGCGGCGTGACTGAGTCCATAGTCAATCACGGTCACCAGGCCGATCATGATGACGACGAAGACGATCACAACGGTCGTGTACGTCGTCAGCTGATTACGCGTCGGCCAGACGACCTTGCGCAGTTCAGCGATGATCTGACGATAGAAGAGCGCGAGGCGCTTCAGCGGGCCCTTCTTGGCGCGCTTGCCGCCCTTACGAGCCTTCTTCTTGGACTCGGGCGCCTCGTCCTGGGCATCAGGCGTATCGATGGAGCCCACGGCGTCCGCCATTCGTCCTCACCTGTTCCCGGGTCGTGGCCGTGCCGCGCCCGGTCTGAGCCGCACGGCGGTGCATTGCTGTACGTACATGCGCACACATCCTGGCGAAGGTGTGTGTAGCAGGGCCGGAGGGACTTGAACCCCCAACCGCTGGTTTTGGAGACCAGTGCTCTACCAATTGAGCTACGACCCTTTGTGTGTCCCCAACGTACCGCATCCGACCGGGTGCTCGGTGTGCACCTGTGGTGGCACGGCTGTTGGAGGCCAACGAGGTGAGAGTGTACGTGTTCCTGGGCGCCTCGTCGAACAGAAAGTGGCCGGCCGGGCCCCGAGAACGCAAGATCGCCGGTCGGGAGGGCGAAGATCGCCAGGCCACTGCCCGGTTTCCGGACAGTTGTTCAGGACCTGGTCCGGTGCTGTTCAGTCTGTGAAACCCGCGTGCCGGGGGAGTTTCCGGTCTGAAACGATGGGCTCCATGAGCGCTGCAACCCCTCCCACCGAGCGCCGGGTCTCCGCCCGCATCGGCGCGATCTCCGAGTCCGCGACCCTTGCCGTGGACGCCAAGGCGAAGGCCCTCAAGGCCGCCGGGCGTCCGGTGATCGGCTTCGGCGCGGGTGAGCCCGACTTCCCGACGCCCGACTACATCGTCGACGCCGCCGTCGAGGCCTGCAAGAACCCCAAGTACCACCGGTACACCCCGGCCGGCGGCCTGCCCGAGCTGAAGGCCGCGATCGCCGCGAAGACCCTGCGCGACTCCGGCTACGAGGTCGACGCCTCCCAGGTCCTGGTGACCAACGGCGGCAAGCAGGCCATCTACGAGGCCTTCGCCGCGATCCTCGACCCGGGCGACGAGGTCATCGTCCCGGCGCCGTACTGGACGACCTACCCGGAGTCGATCCGCCTGGCCGGCGGTGTCCCGGTCGAGGTCGTCGCCGACGAGACGACCGGGTACCGCGTCTCCGTGGAGCAGCTGGAGGCGGCCCGCACCGAGCACACCAAGGTGCTGCTCTTCGTCTCCCCCTCCAACCCGACCGGCGCGGTCTACACGCGCGCGCAGATCGAGGAGATCGGCCGCTGGGCCGCCGAGAAGGGCCTGTGGGTCCTGACCGACGAGATCTACGAGCACCTGGTGTACGGCGACGCGGAGTTCCACTCCCTGCCGGTCGTCGTGCCCGAGCTGGCCGACAAGACCATCGTGGTCAACGGTGTCGCCAAGACGTACGCGATGACGGGCTGGCGCGTGGGCTGGGTCATCGGCCCCAAGGACGTCGTCAAGGCCGCGACGAACCTCCAGTCGCACGCCACGTCGAACGTCTCCAACGTGGCCCAGGTGGCCGCCCTGGCCGCCGTCTCCGGCAACCTCGACGCCGTCGCGAAGATGCGTGAGGCCTTCGACCGGCGCCGCAAGACCATCGTGCGGATGCTCAACGAGATCGACGGCGTGCTCTGCCCGGAGCCCGAGGGCGCGTTCTACGCCTACCCCTCGGTGAAGGGGCTGCTCGGCAAGGAGATCCGGGGCAAGCGCCCGGCGGACACGGTCGAGCTGGCCGCGCTGATCCTGGAGGAGGCCGAGGTCGCGGTCGTCCCTGGTGAGGCGTTCGGCACGCCGGGCTACCTGCGGCTGTCGTACGCGCTCGGTGACGAGGATCTCGTCGAGGGCGTGAGCCGGATCCAGAAGCTGCTGGCTGAGGCCAGGGACTGACGCCCACGTCACGTACGGGGGTCACCTTCACCTACGGATTTTCGTGGGTGAAGGTGACCCCCGTTGCTGTGTGCGAGCAAGACCACGTTCGGGGAAAGAGCTACCGGCACGGCGTCCACGTACGGCAGGATCTTTGGATGGAGCGTGTACGTGATGTCTCTGACCTGCCGAAGGCCCATCTGCACCTGCACTTCACCGGTTCGATGCGGCCCGGCACCGTGCTGGAACTGGCCGACAAGCACGGCGTGCGCCTGCCCGACGCGCTGACGGAGGCGCTGACGAGCGGGGAACCGCCAAAGCTGCGGGCCACGGACGAGCGGGGCTGGTTCCGCTTCCAGCGCCTGTACGACGCCGCCCGGTCGTGCCTGCGGACGCCGGAGGACATCCAGCGCCTGGTCAGAGAGGCTGCCGAGGAGGACGTGCGGGACGGCTCGGGCTGGCTGGAGATCCAGGTGGACCCGACGTCGTACGCGCCACGCCTGGGTGGTCTGATTCCCGCTCTGGAGATCATCCTGGACGCCGTGGAGACGGCGTCGCGCGAGACGGGCCTCGGCATGCGGGTCCTGGTGGCCGCGAACCGTATGAAGCACCCGCTGGACGCCCGCACGCTGGCCCGTCTGGCCGTCCGCTACGCCGACCGCGGCGTGGTCGGGTTCGGGCTCTCCAACGACGAGCGCCGGGGCATGGCGAGGGACTTCGACCGTGCCTTCGCGATCGCGCGGGAGGCCGGCCTGATGTCTGCGCCGCACGGCGGCGAGCTGACCGGCCCGTCCTCGGTCCGCGACTGCCTGGACGACCTGCACGCACACCGCATCGGCCACGGCGTCCGGGCGGCGGAGGACCCGCGCCTGATGAAGCGGCTGGCGGAGCGGGGCGTGACGTGCGAGGTGTGCCCGGCCTCGAACGTGGCCCTGGGCGTCTACGAGAAGCCGGAGGACGTCCCCCTGCGCACCCTCTTCGGGGCGGGCGTCCCGCTGGCCCTCGGCGCCGACGACCCCCTCCTCTTCGGCTCCCGGCTGGCCGCCCAGTACGACATCGCCCGCCGCCACCACGCCTTCACCGACGAGGAGCTCGCCGAACTGGCCCGCCAGTCGGTACGGGGCTCGGCGGCGCCGCAGGACGTGAAGGACAAGCTGCTGGCAGGCGTGGACGACTGGCTGGCACAGCCGGTCTAGAGCCGCTCGACGCGCCTGGAAGAGCTGGAGCCTGACGCGCCTGGAAGACCTGGAGCCTAGAGGCCGACCCCGACCGTCACCGGTTCGTTGGCCAGGGTGATACCGAAGGCCTCACGCACCCCGGCGACGACCTCGCGGGCCAGCGCCAGCAGGTCCTCCGTGGTCGCCTCTCCCCGGTTGGTGAGGGCGAGCGTGTGCTTGGTGGAGATGCGGGCGGGACCGGTGCCGTAGCCCTTGGTGAAGCCCGCCTTGTCGATCAGCCAGGCCGCGGAGGTCTTGGTGCGCCCCTCCCCCGCGGGGTAGGCGGGCGGCTCGACGTCTTCGCCCAGGCGCTCCTTCACGCGCGCGTGGAAGACGGCGAAGTCGGCGTTCGTGAGGATCGGGTTGGTGAAGAACGATCCGGCCGACCAGGTGTCGTGGTCCTCGGGGTCCAGCACCATGCCCTTGCCCGCGCGCAGCTTCAGCACGGTCTCGCGGGCGTCGGCGAGCGGCACGCGGTCGCCGGGCTCCACGCCGAGCGCCCGGGCCGTCTCGGCGTACTTGAGCGGCGCCGACAGCCCGCCCGCGTCCTCCAGCTCGAAGCGGACGCGCAGGACGACGTACCGCTCGGGGTCCGCCTTGAAGCGGCTGTGGCGGTAGGAGAAGGCGCACTCGGCGTTGGTGAGAGTGACCGTCTCGCCGGTGCGGCGGTCGTAGGCGATCACCTCGGTGATCGTGGAGGACACCTCCTGCCCGTACGCCCCCACATTCTGGATCGGCGTCGCACCCGCCGAACCGGGAATCCCGGCCAGACACTCGACACCGGCCAGCCCCGCCTCGACGGTCCGCGCCACGGCGTCCGTCCACACCTCACCGGCCGCGAGTTCCAGACGCGTGCCGACCAGCTCGAACCCGCGCGTGGCAATCCGCAGAGCGGTCCCCGCGAAGCCCTTGTCACCGATCACCAGGTTCGACCCACCCCCGATGACCAGCAACGGCGTCCCCGCGGCGTCGGCCTCCCGCACCGCGTCGATCACCTCGGCGTCGGTCGCGGCGGTGAGCAGCCGGGTCGCGGGCCCACCCAGCCGAAAGGTGGTCAACGGGGCGAGAGACGCATCATGAAGTTCCTGCACCCGCCCAAGACTACGAGACACCACCGACGCCCAGCCGCGGGCAGTCGCGCCGCCACCACCCCCAGCCCGCCACGCGCGCGTACGGCCCCGCCGACAGTGGCGGGGCCGTACGCGCGCGTGCTCAGTGACCGACGCTCTCCAGAACGGGCGCCGACTCGGCTCCGGTCACGACCTGGGCCGTGCGTCGCCGACCCGGGATCAGCAGCGCCGCGACACCGGCCAGCGCCACCACACCCGCCCCGGTGAACAGCGCCGGCCGCAGCCCGTCCACAAACGCCTGCCCGCTCTCGTAGCCGCCCTGCGCCGAGAAGATCGACGACATGATCGCGATGCCGAGCGCCCCACCGACCTCACGCAACGCGTTGTTCGCACCGGACGCGACCCCCTGCTCCTGCGGTCGAACGCTGGACATCACCAGATTCGAGGCAGGGGCGAAGAACAGCGCCATGCCGATGCCGCTCATGATCAGACCGGGCAGCTGCACGGCGTACGACGCGTCGACGGTGACCACGAAGGCCATCCAGCCGAGGCCGGCGGCCTGGAAGAACAGGCCGGTCGCGACGACGGGCCTGCCGCCGATGCGGTCGGAGAGGATTCCGGCGATCGGCGCGACGAGCATCGGCATGCCGGTCCAGGGCAGCATCCTGAGCCCCGCCTCGGTGGGCGAGTACCCGAGCACCCCCTGGAGGTACTGGCTGAGCAGGAAGATCGACCCGAACATCCCGAGGAACATCAGCAGACTCGCGGCGTTGATCCCGGAGAAGGCGCGGGAGCGGAAGAGCCGCATCGGCAGCATCGGGTTCGCGTTACGGATGCCGTGGTGGACGAAGCCGGTCAGCAGCGCGGCGCCCGCGAACAGGCCGATCAGGACGAACGGGCTGGTCCAGCCGTCGGCGGGCCCGCGCACCAGGCCGTAGACGATCCCGAAGAGGCCGCCGCTGGCGAGCAGGGTGCCGGGGATGTCGAGCGGGGCACCGGTGCCGTGGGACTCGGCGAGGCGCAGCCGGGCCAGCGGCAGCAGGGCGAGGCCCAGCGGGACGTTCAGCCAGAAGATCCACTGCCAGGAGATGTGTTCGGTGAGGCTGCCGCCGATGAGGGGCCCGGAGGCGACGGCGAGTCCGTTGACGGCGCCCCAGATGCCGTACGCCATCCCGCGCCTGGCGGCGGGCACGGCAGCGGTGAGCAGGGTCAGCGTCAGCGGCATGAGCACGGCCGCGCCGACCCCCTGCACCGCGCGGGCGGCGATCAGGGAGCCGATCCCGGGCGCCAGGGCCGCCGCGGCGGAGGCGCCGGTGAAGACGGTGAGCCCGGCGAGGAAGAGTCGGCGACGGCCGAAGCGGTCGCCGAGTGCCGCGCCGAACATCAGCAGGACGGCGAAGGTGAGCGTGTAGGCGCTCACGGTCCATTCCAGGTCGTCCAGCGCTCCCCCGAGGTCCTCGCGGATGGAGGGCAGGGCGGTGGTGACGACGAGGTTGTCGAGGGCCGCCATGAATCCGGCGACGCTGGTGATCACGAGGGCCCAGGCGGCTCCTCCGCGACCTGTGGCCTGTGCGGTCTGCTGTGACATCTCTCCCCCAGAGGATGCTTGCATCTCTACTAATTAGTTATTGCTGACTAACTTTCGTGCCCATGAAAAGGCGCCGAACCGCCGCACCCTTCTTCTACTTCTCCAGCCGCCCCGTGGCCCGGGCCGACGGGTACATCCCCTGCCAGACCTGGTGCTCGGGCGGGAACCCCATCGCCTGAAGGGTGTTGACGAGCATGCCGTACGCCAGGAACGTCGTCGTCTCGTTCAGATCGGCGCCGAGCGGCAGGTGCACCGTCTCCCAGAGCCTCATCCAGCCGGCCCGCACGGCCTCGCCGAACTCGTGGTCACCCTCCGCCTCGGCGGCCGCGACCGTGATGTACGTCTGCATCTGCATCAGGAGCCGCTCGGGGTGCTCCTCGATCAGTTGCACATACGCGTTGGCCATGGCGTGCAGGGCTTCCTCGCCCGTCAGCCCCTCGGCCGCCTCCTCGAAGACGCGACAGACGTCCTCGACGCACCGGAGCGAGGCGGCGGCGAAGATCGCCTTCTTTCCCGGGAAGAGCCGGAAGAGGTACGGCTGCGAGACACCCACGCGCCGGGCGATCGCCTCGGTGGAGGTGCCGTAGTAGCCCCTCTGCGAGAACTCGGCGATCGCCGCGCGGACGACACTCTCGCGCCTCTCCGCTGCACTCATCCTGACCATGAAGAGAAAGTTAGTGCTCAATCACTAACTAAGTCAAGGAGGTCTCTTCAGTCGCTCCAAGAGGGGCTCCCGCGGTGGCGCATGGGTAAGGGGCGTCCGCCCTTGCGGACGCCCCTTACCCATGCGCTCGGCGCCGGTCTCAACCCAGCCGTACAACCGCCCGCGACATGCCCAGCACCTTCTGGCCGTCGCTCGTCGCCGTCAGGTCGACCCGCACGGTGTTGTCGTCGAGCTTGGCGCCGACCTTGCCGGTGACCTCGATGACGGCACCCTTGTCGTCGTCGGGAACGACGACCGGGCGGGTGAAGCGCACGCCGTACTCGACGACCGCGCCCGGGTCGCCGGCCCAGTCGGTGACCACGCGGATCGCCTCGGCCATGGTGAACATGCCGTGCGCGATGACGTCCGGCAGCCCGACCTCCTTGGCGAACCTCTCGTTCCAGTGGATCGGGTTGAAGTCCCCGGACGCGCCCGCGTACTGGACGAGGGTGGCGCGGGTCACGGGGAAGGTCTGGGCCGGCAGTTCGGTGCCGACCTCGACGTCGTCGTAAGCGATCTTCGCCGTCATCGTGTCCTCACGCCTCCTCGGCCGCGCGGGCCACCAGCTTGGTCCAGGCGGTCACGACGTGCTCGCCGGCCTCGTCGTGGACCTCACCCCGGATGTCCAGGATGTCGTTGCCCGCGAGGGACTTGATCGCCTCGATGGTCGAGGTGACCGTGAGCCGGTCGCCGGCGCGCACCGGGCGGACGTAGGCGAACTTCTGGTCGCCGTGCACCACACGGCTGTAGTCCAGGCCGAGCTGCGGGTCCGCGATGACCTGCCCCGCGGCCTTGAAGGTGATCGCGAAGACGAAGGTCGGCGGGGCGACCACATCGGGGTGGCCGAGCGCCTTGGCGGCCTCCGGGTCCGAGTAAGCGGGGTTGGAGTCCCCCACCGCCTCGGCGAACTCGCGGATCTTCTCCCGGCCGACCTCATAGGGGTCGGTGGGCGGGTAGGTCCGCCCCACGAAGGACTGGTCGAGCGCCATGGGCTCGGCACCTCCTGGTTGCTCTACTGACCGGTATGGGTCGCTCAACGACGCGAGGCCGCCCCCGATCACTCGGGGACGGCCTCGTGTACGAGCCTGTTTTATCGCGTTTCGCGGTGCGCAGTGTGCGCGTTGCAACGCGGGCAGTGCTTCTTCATCTCAAGACGGTCCGGGTTGTTACGCCGGTTCTTCTTGGTGATGTAGTTCCGCTCCTTGCACTCCACGCAGGCCAGCGTGATCTTCGGGCGGACGTCGGTGGCAGCCACGTGAGTGCTCCTTGACGGACGGATTGACTGTATTAACGCAGAAATAGTAGCCGATCGAAGGACCGACCCCGCAATCGGCTACTGCGTGTAGCGGTGACCGGACTTGAACCGGTGACACAGCGATTATGAGCCGCTTGCTCTACCGACTGAGCTACACCGCTGAGATGCGATCGGGCCCCGCCTCGCGGCGGGAACCTCTCACACCAGAGCCCCAATACGGAATCGAACCGTAGACCTTCTCCTTACCATGGAGACGCTCTGCCGACTGAGCTATTGGGGCGAGCGATGAAGACATTACACGCTCGACAGCCGTTCACCCAAATCCGTTTCGCGCCGCTCATCGGGCCCCGTTCCACGGCCTCCACAGCGGCCTCCGACGCCCCTCGGACCCGGCCAACCACACCGGTACGACTAGTTCGCTCCTCCCCGCCGGGGGCAGGGCGCCGCCCTAGGCTCGACTCACTCTGCGTGATCTTGAGCCCCCGTGCGCAGCACCGAGCACAGCCTGAGCAGAGCCCGAGCACAGCCTGCAGAGCCCGAGCACAGACGCGAGCACAGCCCGAGCACCTGGAGCCCGATGCCCGACAGCCCGCCGCAGTCGTCCCCGTCGTCGCCCACGCCGGGCCGGGCCTCCGAGCCCTCCCTCCTGCTGTGCGGGGCAAGGCTCGCCGACGGCCGGGCGGTCGACGTACGGCTCGGCGGCGGGCGCATCGAGGCGGTCGGCACGGCGGGCAGCCTGGCGACCGGCCCGGCGCCCGGCGGCGGCGCCCGGGTGGACCTCAGCGGCTATCTACTCCTGCCCGCCCCGGCCGAGGCCCACGCCCACGCCGACACCGCGCTGTCCGCCGACGGCGACGGACCGGTCTCGTACGCCCCCGAGGACGTCCAGTGCCGGGCGACGGAGGCCGCGTTGCTGCAACTCGGGCACGGGGCGACCGCACTGCGCGCACACGTGCGTGTGGGCGACGTGCAGGGGCTCGGCGCGCTGGCCGCCGTCCTGCAGGCCCGGCGTTCGCTGCGCGGGCTCGCCGAGGTGACGACGGTGGCCGTACCGCGGGTGCTGACCGGGGTGGCCGGAGCCGACGGGCTGGCGGTGCTGCGGGACGCCATGAAGATGGGCGCCTCCGTGGTGGGCGGCTGTCCCGACCTGGACCCCGATCCGACGGGCTACGTGGAGGCCGTCCTGGAGGTCGCCTCCGAGCACGGCTGCCCCGTCGACCTGCACACCGACGCCGACGACCCGGCCCGCCTCGCCCGTCTCGCGGCGATGGCCGGCGGACTGCGCCCCGGCGTCACCTTCGGCCCGTGCGGCGGCCTGGCGCGGCTGCCCGCCGAGATGGCCTCCCGTACCGCCGGCCGGCTCGCGGCGGCCGGGGTGACGGTGGTGTGCCTCCCGCAGGGCGGCTGCGGGGGCGCCGAGGGCCGCGACACGGCACCGGTCGGGCTGTTGCGCGCGGCCGGGGTGCGGGTGGCAGCCGGCAGCGGCGCACTGCGGGACGTGTCGAACCCGGTGGGCCGCGGGGACCCGCTGGAGGCGGCCTACCTGCTGGCCTCCCGCCACGGCCTGCGCCCCGAGGACGCGTACGACGCGGTCAGCGCGTCCGCGCGAGCGGCGCTGGGCCTGCCCGAGGTCCGCGTCGAGGCGGGCTTCCCCGCCGAGTTGCTCGCCGTGCGCGGGGACGGGCTCGCGGGCGCGCTGTCACTGGCGTACAGCCGGATCGTGATCCACCGGGGCCGGGTGGTGGCGAGGACGAGCGCGGTACGGGAGTACTGCGACTCGGCGGCGGCCGCGGAGTTGGGGTTGCCACGACAGGGGCGGGGGGAGCCGTCGTAGGCGCGGGGGCGGGGCCTTGGGCGGGTGGGCTGACGTGGGCGTGCGTGGAGGCGTGAACCTCGGGGGTGGGCGGACGTGGGCCTGGGCGGGGGGCGTGGACTTCGGCGGACGTGGGCCTGGGCGGGGGGCGTGGACTTCGGGGGTGCGCGGGCGCGGGCCAGCGCGGGGGCGTGAACCTCGGGGGCGCCGGACGCGGGCCCACGCTGAGGCGGGCCTGCGGGCCTGCGGGGATGCGGGCCTGCGGGGATGCGGGCCTGCGGGGATGCGTGGGCGGGGCCTTCCCGCTGTGCGCAGGTCACGGTGTCGTATTCCTGGGGCGCGGCCGAAGTCATGGGGCGGATGCGGCCGTCCGGGCGTACGGTCGAAGGCATGCGCATTGTCATCGCTGGTGGTCATGGTCAGATCGCGCTGCGGCTGGAGCGGTTGCTCGCCGGGCGTGGGGACGAGGTCGCGGGGATCATCCGCAAGGCCGAACAGGGCGACGCCCTGCGGGAGGTCGGCGCCGAACCGGTCGTACTGGATCTGGAGTCGGCCTCGGTCGAAGAGGTCGCGGCGCGGTTGCGGGGCGCGGACGCGGTGGTGTTCGCGGCGGGCGCGGGCCCAGGCAGCGGGGTGGGCCGCAAGGAGACGGTGGACAGGGGCGCGGCGGTGCTGTTCGCGGACGCGGCGGTCGAGGCGGGCGTACGCCGCTTCGTGGTCGTGTCCTCCATGGGCGCGGACCCGGAGCACCGGGGCGACGAGGTGTTCGACGTGTATCTGCGCGCCAAGGGTGAGGCCGACGCGTACGTCCAGGGTCGGGATGCCCTGGACTGGACGATCCTGCGCCCCGGTTCGCTGACGGACGACCCCGGCACCGGTCTCGTCCGTCTGGAGGCCCACACGGGCCGCGGCCCGGTCCCGCGCGACGACGTGGCCGCCGCACTCGCGGAGCTCGTGGACACCCCGGCGACGACCGGTCTGACCCTGGAGCTGATCGGCGGTTCGACGCCGGTGTCGGTCGCGGTGAAGTCCGTCGCGGGGAACTGAGCATGACCGTGCCGGCCTCGCGGGAGGACATGCTGCGCCGCATGTACGAGGTGTTCTCGACGGACGAGCGGGACACCTTCGTCGCAGGGTGCCTGGCGACCGACGTGGACTGGCCGAACGTGCTGGACGGAACCCGGCTGCACGGCCGGGAGGCGGTACGGGCGTACTGGGCACGGCAGTTCGCCTCCGCCCATCCCCTCGTACGACTGGAGGGGCTGCGGCTCGACCGGGACGGCGAGGCGGTGGTGGTGACCGTACGGCAGGGGTTGCGGACCGCGGACGGGGATCACTGGGCCGGGACGGTGGAGCACGTGTACCGCTTCGGCGGGGACGGGCTGGTGACCCGGATGGACGTACGGACGGTGTCCTAGAACGCCTCGGATGCCGGGCCTGGAACGGGTGGGGCGTCGGGCCTGGAACGGCTGGGCCGCCGGGCCTGGAACAGCTGGGCCGCCGGGCCTAGAACAGCGGCAGCTGCCCGGGGAAGTCCGGCAGGACGTGACCGTCCAACGACGGCTGGACCGCGCCCAGTTGGGCCTGGCGGCGGGAGCCGGGACAGGAGGTCAGTTCCCCGTGCTCCCGTGCGCCAGGCGGGTCATGGCGTGCGAAGCGGCCCGCGACGACGGCGATCTCCCGACGGCACTCGGGGCAGGTCCTACGGCGGGACGACATACGTCCGTCAACTCCTTCGGTTCGGCGGCCGGTCCAACGGGTTCCACCGGTCCCGATTCTCCCCTCCGCCCCCCTGCGCTCGCCCCTCCGCTCGCCGGTCGGGTCGACACACCTCGACACGGACCCCTGCTCGGCGCGCGGAAACGCGCTCGACTCCTTAGGATCCGACCACGTGGCACACACTTTCGAGGAACTCGTGGAGAAGCAGCGCACGGCGAACGAGGCGCATGGCAGGGTCGTGCAGCTGCGGGACACGTTCGGGGCTCCCACCGCGGAGCCGTGGACCAAGGAACAGACCGACACCTACGAGA
Organism: Streptomyces sp. NPDC002888; assembly: GCF_042888465.1. Lineage (NCBI taxonomy): Bacteria > Bacillati > Actinomycetota > Actinomycetes > Kitasatosporales > Streptomycetaceae > Streptomyces > Streptomyces sp. NPDC002888. The sequence goes on from NZ_JBIAPU010000018.1 coordinate 54,883, forward strand.
CCGCGTGGCGGGCGTGGCGCGACCTGGCGCGGGACGTGCAGTCAGCGGTGACCGAGTACGCCAAGGGCGAGGGGAAGCTGCGCCACGACGTCGAGGCGGACGTGAAGAAGGCGGCGCGGGCGAGCACGGACGAGCCGGGCGGGGAGGAGTAGCCGGGGGCTCGACGGGCGGACGACCGCGGTCCTTATCGCCTACCGCCGTGGAGTCGACCATGACTAGGATCTACGGCAGCATCGCGTGTCGGTCACCGACTGGGTGAGGCATGGAGGTGTCGGGACATGCCCATGGAGGCATTCCTTGTCAGTCGAGTTGAACCACACGATCGTCCATGCCCGGGACAACCGGGAGTCCGCCGAGTTCTTCGTGGACCTGCTGGACCTTGAGATCACCGCCGAGTGGGGCCCGTTCATCGCGGTCGCCCTGAACAACGGCGTCACCCTGGACTTCGCCACGATCCCCGCGGACCGGATCACCCCGCAGCACTACGCCTTCCTCGTCTCCGAGGAGCAGTTCGACGGGGCGTATGCACGGATCAGGCAGCACAACATCGAGCACTACGCCGATCCGCAACAGCAACAGCCGGGCACCATCAACCACAACGACGGCGGCCGCGGCGTCTACTTCATGGACCCCACAGGCCACGCCATGGAACTCATCACCGTCCCGTACGGCGGCTGGCAGTCGTAGGCACCTCCCCTGGGAAGACTGAGCCGGCAGATCGCACGGGCCGGCTCAGCTCCTGCCCATTGGGCCACCATGGCCGTTCAAGAGCCGTTCGAAGCCGGGTCGCCCGGGTCGCCCGGGTCGCCCGGGTCAGCGTGGTGGACCATCGGCTTCCACTCCCCGTGTCGAGCGTGGCCGGAACACTGCCAACTCACCGACCACCGTCCGCCCTGACTGACCGATGCGGCGGGAGACGGTTGCGTCACAGCCGCCGAGAACATGCGGATCTCGAAGCCCCGCGAGAAGTCAGCGACCCAACCGAGGGCGTTGCACGTGACGCCATCTGTCGTGAACTTCCACTCGGACAGGACCTGAGGGTTCGGGAGCGGCCGCGTGGCAGGCTCTTGAGTACCGCCGTTTCCGCTGATCAACGCGGCACCAATCGTCGCCAACGACGCGATCAGTGCCGCGATGGTGGGCTGCCATTGAAGCGCCTTGCCCACAGACCGACCGGACGGCTCAGGACCGGGCGCCGGATGGCCGGGCAAGCCAGCTACGCGATCTTCGTCATCCGGCGAGGACGCCGCCGCCATGAATGCACTCCTGTGTAGTTGTTACTCCAAGTGACTCAATCATCCCAGACAGTCATGGAGCCTCGCGCGGGAATCGCATCAGACCCCCGAACAACTGGAGTGCGCACAACTCCAGTTAGCGCCGGAGCCACCCCCTTGCCCCGGCCCCTGGGCACAAGAAAGACCCCCTCCACTCCGCGTCTCCGCAGAGTAGAGGGGGTCTTCCCCAGAGTGGCGGCGCCAGGATTCGAACCTGGGAAGGCTGAGCCGGCAGATTTACAGTCTGCTCCCTTTGGCCGCTCGGGCACACCGCCGGGTTTGCTGCCCGTTCGAACCGCTTTTCGGCGGTGCTCCGTGGCAACGACGTAAACAATACCCGATAGGGAGGGGTGCTTCGCCACCCGATTGATCACCACCCGGAGGGGGCGGGGTGGCTAGGCTTGACCGGATGCGGCCCGGGACTCATGCCGGGCTCGGCGGCAGGCCCCACGTACGCCGATGCGCACCCGAACCGCACCCGATACGCACCCCGATACAAGGAGCCACAGGACATGGCCGACTCCAGTTTCGACATCGTCTCGAAGGTCGAGCGGCAGGAGGTCGACAACGCCCTCAACCAGGCCGCCAAGGAGATCTCGCAGCGCTACGACTTCAAGGGCGTGGGCGCCTCGATCTCGTGGTCCGGGGAGAAGATCCTCATGGAGGCGAACTCCGAGGACCGGGTGAAGGCCATCCTCGACGTCTTCCAGTCCAAGCTGATCAAGCGCGGGATCTCCCTGAAGGCTCTGGACGCGGGCGAGCCGCAGCTCTCGGGCAAGGAGTACAAGATCTTCGCGTCGATCGAGGAGGGCATCTCCCAGGACAACGCGAAGAAGGTGGCGAAGATCATCCGTGATGAGGGTCCCAAGGGCGTGAAGGCGCAGGTGCAGGGCGAGGAACTGCGCGTCAGTTCCAAGAGCCGCGACGACCTGCAGGCCGTCATCGCCCTCCTGAAGGGCAAGGACTTCGACTTCGCGGTCCAGTTCGTGAACTACCGGTGATGTACGAGGAAGGGGTGTGCGCCCTCGGCGTCCACCCCTTCCTCGGTCGTCTTCCTCGATCGTCTTCCTCGGTCGTCTTCCTCTGTCGCGTGCGTCAGTTGCGTGAGTTGCCGAACAGCAGGCGGTACACGACGAGCAGGACGAACGAGCCGCCGATCGCCGCGGCCCAGGTCGCGCCGTCGTAGAAGTCCTTGGTGATGGGGTGGTCCAGCCAGCGGGACGAGATCCAGCCGCCGATGAACGCGCCCGCGATGCCGATGAGGGTCGTACCGATGAAGCCGCCCGGGTCACGGCCCGGTAGCAGGAACTTGGCGATGGCTCCGGCCAACAGTCCCAGGATGATCCAGCTGATGATGCTCATGCCCTGAACCTGCCCTTCCGCGCTGTGCTCGCACTGTTCCGGCACTGTGTTTTGGATCGGGACGGGGCAGTTCTTTGCCGTGTTGTGCCCTGCCGTGCTGGGCCGTGAGGTTCCTCACGGCCCCTCGTCACGCTGTGTTCGTGCCGTGTCGATGAAGAGGACGTCACGGCTCCGTCTGCCGGTTGCATCGGTCAGTAGGGTGCGCCTCATGACTCAGTCCGGATCCGCGTCCGCCGAGCTGCGGCGCACCCTGGGCGTCGCGGACGCCGTGGTCATCGGCCTCGGTTCGATGGTCGGCGCCGGTATCTTCGCCAGCCTGGGGCCCGCGGCGCACGCGGCCGGGTCCGGACTGCTGCTCGGGCTCGCCGTGGCCGCGGTGGTCGCCTACTGCAACGCGATGTCGTCGGCGCGGCTGGCCGCGCTGTATCCCGCCTCGGGCGGCACGTACGTGTACGGGCGTGAGCGGCTCGGGCCGTTCTGGGGGTATCTGGCGGGCTGGTCGTTCGTGGTCGGGAAGACGGCCTCCTGTGCGGCGATGGCGTTGACCGTGGGGGCGTACGTCTGGCCGGAGCAGGCACACGCGGTGGCGGTCGCGGCCGTGGTGGCGCTGACCGTGGTGAACTACGGCGGCATCCAGAAGTCGGCGTGGCTGACGCGGGTGATCGTGGCGGTGGTGCTGGCCGTCCTCGCCTGTGTGGTGGTCGTGTGTCTGGGGTCGAGCGCGTCCGACGCCGGGCGGCTGGACATCGGGGCCTCCGAGGGTGCGGGCGGGGTGTTGCAGGCCGCCGGTCTGCTGTTCTTCGCGTTCGCCGGGTACGCGCGCATCGCGACTCTCGGCGAGGAGGTCCGGGATCCGGCGCGCACCATTCCCCGCGCGATCCCGCTGGCCCTGGGCATCGCGCTCGTCGTGTACGCGGCTGTCGCGGTGGCTGTCCTTTCCGTGCTGGGGGCACAAGGGCTCGGGCAGGCGGGCGCGCCGCTGGCCGACGCGGTGCGGGCGGCCGGGGCGGCGTGGCTGGTGCCGGTGGTGCGGGTCGGTGCTGCCGTGGCCGCGCTGGGCTCGCTGCTCGCGCTGATCCTGGGCGTGTCGCGGACGACGCTGGCCATGGCGCGGGACCGGCATCTGCCGGGGTCGCTGGCCGCCGTGCATCCGCGCTTCCAGGTACCGCACCGGGCGGAGCTGGCCGTGGGCGCGGTCGTCGCGGTCCTCGCCGCCACGGTGGACGTGCGGGGCGCGATCGGGTTCTCCTCCTTCGGTGTGCTGGCCTACTACGCGGTGGCCAACGCCTCGGCCTGGACGCTCGATTCGGCTCCGGCGACGCGGGTCGTACCGGCGGTGGGCCTCGTCGGGTGCGTGGTCGTGGCGTTCGCGCTGCCGGGGGTCTCGGTGGTCGTGGGCGCGGCCGTACTGGCGGTGGGCGTGATCGCGTACGGCGTACGGCGGCGGGTGGCCGCCCGTTAGCGGGATGGGACGGCCGTGCCCTGCACAGGTCTCAACGGCCCGCCCTGACGGCTGGTTCCCTCAGCGGCCCGCGAACGGCTCGTCCGTGGGCACGATTTCGCGGCCCAGCGGGAGCAGGGAGACCGGGATCAGCTTGAAGTTGGCGATGCCGAACGGGATGCCGATGATCGTGAGGCACAGGGCGATGCCGGTGGCGATGTGGGCGAGCGTCAGCCACCAGCCCGCGAGAACGAGCCAGAGCACGTTGCCGATGCAGGAGGGGGCGCCGGCGTCGCGCCGCTCGATCGTCGTGTAGCCGAACGGCCAGAGGGCGTAGACGCCGATCCGAAAGGCAGCCACGCCGAACGGGATGCCGATGATGGTGATGCAGAGGAGGAGGCCCGCGGCCAGGTAGCCGAGGAACAGCCAGAAGCCGCTCAGGACGAGCCATATGACGTTCAGGATGGTCTTCACTGGGTGCCACCTGCCATCTTCTCGAGCCGGGCGATGCGTTCCGCCATCGGCGGGTGCGTCGAGAACATCTTTGAGAAGCCCTGCCCCGGGCGGAACGGGTTCGCGATCATCATGTGGCTCGCGGTCTCGATGCGCGGCTCGGGGGGCAGCGGGAGCTGCTTGGTGCCCGACTCCAACTTGCGCAGGGCGTCGGCCAGGGCCAGGGGGTCGCCGGTGAGCTGGGCGCCGGAGGCGTCCGCCTCGTACTCCCTGGAGCGGCTGATGGCGAGCTGGATGAGGCTGGCGGCGAGCGGGCCCAGGATCATGATCAGGAGCAGACCGAGGATGCCGGGGCCGTCGTCGTCGTCCGAGCGGCCGATCGGGATGAGCCAGGCGAAGTTGACCAAGAACATGATCACCGAGGCGAGGGCGCCGGCGACCGACGAGATCAGGATGTCGCGGTTGTAGACGTGGCTGAGCTCGTGGCCGATGACGCCGCGCAGTTCGCGCTCGTCCAGGATGCGCAGGATGCCCTCCGTGCAGCACACGGCGGCGTTGCGCGGGTTGCGGCCGGTCGCGAAGGCGTTGGGTGCCTCTGTCGGGGAGATGTACAGGCGGGGCATGGGCTGGCGGGCCTGGGTGGAGAGGTCGCGGACCATCCGGTACAGGGCCGGGGCCTCGAACTCGCTCACCGGGCGGGCGCGCATCGCGCGGAGCGCCAGCTTGTCGCTGTTCCAGTACGCGTACGCGTTGGTGCCGAGGGCGACGAGGAGCGCGACGATCAGTCCCGTACGGCCGAAGAAACTGCCGATGAGGATGATGAGTGCGGACAGTCCCCCGAGGAGAACTGCCGTCCTGAGCCCGTTGTGCCGGCGGTGCACGGTACGCCCTCCAGGTCGTGCGGCAGGGACAACCCATTGCCTGCGGTCTTCTCTGGTGTCTCCGATGCCACTGGTGCCGTACTGTCACGTCCCCAGTGGACCCTCCCGTACTGGTCAACGCCAGGCGGGGGCCACGGGTTCCCTTGTGCGTACGGCGGCGCGCGTGCGCCGTCCGGGTGACGGCGGTGGTGCGGGGTACGCGCGCGTGACGGCCGGGTGCCCCACGCGCGCGTACCGAATGCGCCGGGGGCTCAGAAGAGTGGGGCTCAGAAGAGTCCGGTGTCGGTGAAGCGCAGGACCAGCTGGGGTGCTCCGGACAGGGCGATGCCGAGGACCGCGGTGAGGGAGATCGCCGCCGTGAGGGGGGCGGGGAGGCGGTGCTTCTCGGGCTCGCCCTCGGGGGCGCGGAACAGCAGGGCGGTCCATTGGAGGTAGTAGAACAGCGCGATCACCACGTTGACGGCCATGACCACGGCCAGCCAGCCGAGGCCCGCGTCGACGGCCGCCGAGAAGACGGTGACCTTCGCGAAGAGGCCGATGATGCCGGGCGGAAGTCCGGCCAGGCAGAGCAGGAAGAAGGCCAGCAGGAGGGCGGCGACCGGGTTTCTGGCGTACAGGCCCTGGTAGTCCGTGACGCGGTTCAGGGTCTTCGTACGGCCCACGAGGGCGGCGACCGCGAAGGCGCCGAGGTTCACGGCTGCGTACATGAGGGCGTAGGCGACCGTGGAGCCGATCGAGTGCTCGGGGTCGTCGGAGTAGGCGGCCGCGGCGATCGGTACGAGGAGGTAGCCGGCCTGGCCGACCGACGACCAGGCGAGCAGGCGTACCGCGCTGTACGCGCGCGTGGCCTGCTGGCGCAGGGCGCCGACGTTGCCGACGGTCATGGTGAGGGCGGCAAGGGCGGCGAGGGCGGGGCCCCAGGCGTCGGCGTACGACGGGAAGGCGACGACCGTGACGAGGATGAGGCCGGAGAAGCCGACGGCCTTGCCGACGACCGAGAGGTAGGCGGCGATGGGGAGAGGGGCTCCGACGTAGGTGTCGGGCACCCAGAAGTGGAAGGGGACCGCGGCCGTCTTGAAGGCGAAGCCGACGAGGGTGAGGACGACGCCGGTCTGGGCCAGGGTCTGGAGCTGTCCGTCGACGTGCTGGATGCGGTCGGCGACCTGGGTGAGGTAGAGGGTGCCGGTCGTCGCGTACACGAAGCTGATGCCGAGGAGGCTGACGGCGGTGGCCGTGACGGACGACAGGAAGAACTTCAGGGCCGCTTCGGAGGACCGCTTGTCGCCGTGCCGGATGCCGACGAGGGCGAAGGCGGGCAGGGAGGCGACCTCCAGGGCGACGACGAGGGTGGCGAGGTCGCGGGAGGCGGGCAGGAGGGCGGCTCCGGCGGCGGAGGACAGCAGCAGGAACCAGAACTCCCCTTCGGGGAGTTCCTTGCGGGCATCCTTCAGTGCGGTGACCGACAGGAGGGCGGCGAGGAGGGCGCCGCCGAGGACCAGGAACTGGATGACGAGGGTGAAGCGGTCGGCCGTGTAGCTGCAGACGTCGGCGTCGCCGGTCAGGCAGAAGGTGGAGCGGTCGCCGTCCAGGAGGGGCAGCAGCAGGAGCGCTGAGGCGGCCAGTCCGGCGACGGAGAGCCAGCCGAGTACGGCCTTCTTGGCGTCGCCGACGAAGAGGTCGGTGACGAGGACGACGAGTCCGACGAGCGCCGCGAGGGTGGGCGGCGCGATCGCGAGCCAGTCGACGGACTGGACGAGGGAGCTCATCGGGTGCCTCCTGCCAGGAGCTGCTGCACGGCCGGGTCGGTCAGGCCGAGGAGGGCCTTGGGCCAGAGGCCGGCGACGACGGTGAGGACGACGAGCGGCGTCCATGCCGCGAACTCGTAGGTGCGGACGTCGGTGAGCTTCGGGGCGTCCTGCGGGGCCGCGCCCATACAGACGCGGCGGACCACGACGAGCAGGTAGGCGGCCGTGAGCAGGGTGCCGAAGGCGGCGATCGCCGTGAAGGTGAGGAAGGCGGGGCGGCTGAGGTCGTCGGCCGGGTCGAACGCGCCGAACAGGGCCAGCATCTCGCCCCAGAATCCGGCGAGGCCGGGCAGTCCGAGGGAGGCGACCGCGGCGAAGGCGAGCAGGCCGCCGAGGCGTGGGGCCTTGCCGTAGAGCGCGGCGCCGGTCTCCTCGGCGAGGGTGTCGAGGTCGGATGTGCCGGTGCGGTCCTTCAGTGCGCCGACCAGGAAGAAGAGCAGGCCGGTGATGAGGCCGTGGGCGATGTTGGCGAACAGGGCGCCGTTCACGCCGGTCGGGGTCGTGGAGGCGATGCCGAGCAGCACGAAGCCCATGTGGCCGACGGAGGAGTAGGCGATGAGGCGCTTGAGGTCGCCCTTCGCGCCCTGCTTGGCGAGGGCCAGGCAGGCCAGGGATCCGTAGATGATGCCGACGACGGCGAAGGCCGCGAGGTAGGGCGCGAAGGTGTGGAAGCCGTCCGGTGCGACGGGCAGGAGGATGCGTACGAAACCGTACGTTCCCATCTTCAGCAGAACGCCGGCCAGCAGGACCGAGCCGACCGTCGGCGCTGCGGTGTGGGCGTCGGGCAGCCAACTGTGCAGCGGCCACATCGGGGTCTTCACCGCGAGCCCGATCCCGATCGCCAGAACGGCGATGACCTGCACGGATGTGGTCAGGGACCGGCCGTTGTCAGTGGCGAGTGCCACCATGTCGAACGTGCCCGCCTTGATTCCGATCAGGAGCAGGCCGAGCAGCATGACGACGGAGCCGAGCAGCGTGAAGAGGATGAACTTCCAGGCAGCCTGGGTCCGTTGCTCACCGCCCCAGCGGGCGATGAGGAAGTACATCGGGATGAGGACCGTCTCGAAGGCGAGGAAGAACAGCAGCAGGTCGAGGACGGCAAAGGTGGCGAGGGTGCCGGACTCCAGGACGAGCAGGAGGGCGACGAAGGCCTTCGGGGACGGGCCCGCAGGCATCTTGAAGTAGGAGTAGAGCGCGCAGAGGAAGGTCAGCAGCGCGGTCAGGACCAGAAGGGGGAGGGAGATGCCGTCGATGCCGAGGTGGATCCGCACGTCGAGTGCGGGGATCCAGCTGATGTCGGTCGTGGCCTGCATCTTCGACGGATGGTCGTGGTCGAAGCCGAGCGCGAGGACGATCGCGGCGATGAGGATCACGCCGGTCACGGTCACGCCGTGGCGCAGCACGGCCTGCTCGGGCGACTTCCCCTTCAGTCCGGGCGGGGCGGGCAGGAGAGCGGCGGCGGCGCCGAGGAGCGGGCCGACGACGATCAATGCCAGAAGGAACTGCATCACGGACTCGTTGATATCGATCACGCCTGCTCACACTCCCGTTGCGACGAGAAGGGCGGCGACCGCCAGGACGACGGTGCCGGCGAGCAGCGCGCTCACATAGGTCTGGACGTTGCCGGTCTGGGCACGCCGTACGGCGGCGCCGAGCAGGCGGGGCAGGGCGCCCGCACCGTGTACGTAGGTGTCGACGACCTCGCGGTCGAGGAACCGGACGAGACTCGCTCCGGCCTGGACCGGGCGGACGAACAGCGCCCGGTACACGGCGTCGAGGTGGAAGCCGACGGCCGCGTGGCGGTGCAGCGGGCCGAGCAGCAGCCGTCCCGGGTCCGCCGGGTCGGGGGCGGAGGCCACGTTCCCGTAGGCGGGCGCGTGGCTCGCGATGGCCTCGGCCTCGACCCGGGCAGCATCGCCCTCGGGGTGGGCTGCGACGGCTCCCAGGGGCACGCGGGCCGCGAGCGCGGTGGTGTGCCGCCAGGCGCCGTAGGTGACGATGCCGCCGACCAGGGCGATGCCCGTGCCGAGCACGGAGGTGGTCAGGGCCGGGGTCAGGTCACGGCCGTCGAACCAGTCCGGGAGCACGCGGTAGGCGAACCCGCCGAGCGCGAGGGACGGTACGGCGAGCACCCACAGCACCACGGTCATCGTCAGGGGCTGCCTGCCGTGGTCGGGGGCCTCGGCGCCCCGGCCGTGGAAGGCGAGCAGCCACAGGCGGGTGGCGTAGGCGGCGGTGAGCAGGGCCGTGAGCAGGCCGGCGACCAGGGTGATCCAGCCGACGGCACTGGGGACGCGCTCGGCGTGACCGGTGGCGACGTGTTCGGCGGCGCCGAGGACGGACTCCTTGGAGAAGAAGCCGCTGAAGGGCGGGATCGCGGCGAGCGCGAGGAGCGCCACGGTCATCGTCCAGTAGGCGTCGGGGATGCGGTCGCGCAGGTGGCTCATGCGGGACATGGCGGCCAGTGAGTTGGTGCCGGCGGCGTGGATGATCACGCCGGCCGCCAGGAACAGCAGCGCCTTGAAGGCGCCGTGCGAGAGGAGGTGGAAGACGGCGGCCCCGCGGTCGCCGACGGCGAGGGCGCCGGTCATGTAGCCGAGCTGGCCGATCGTCGAGTAGGCGAGGACGCGTTTGATGTCGTCCTGGGCGAGCGCGGCGAGGCCGGAGCCGGCCATCGTCACGGCGGCCATGACGGCGAGGACGACCAGTGCGGCCTGGGAGGCCTGGAAGACGGGGAGGAGCCGGGCGATGAAGTAGACACCGGCGGCGACCATCGTCGCGGCGTGGATCAGCGCGGAGACGGGGGTGGGGCCCGCCATCGCGTCGGGGAGCCAGGTGTGCAGCGGGAACTGCGCCGACTTGCCGGCCACGCCTGCCAGGAGCAGCAGGGCGACGACCGTCGGGTGGTCGAGTCCGCCGTGCGCGACCGCGCCGAGGACCTTGGTGATGCGGAAGGAGCCGGCGTCGGTGGCGAGGGCGAACAGGCCGATGAGGAAGGGGACGTCGCCGAGCTTGGTGACCAGGAAGGCCTTGATGGAGGCGGCGCGGGCCTCCGGGGTCTCCCAGTAGTGGCCGACCAGGAAGTAGGAGCAGATGCCCATGACTTCCCAGCCGACCAGCAGCACGATCAGGTCGCTGGAGTAGACGACCAGGAACATCGCGGAGGTGAACAGGGAGACGAGGGCGGCATACGAGGGATAGCGCGGGTCGTCGCGCAGGTAGCCCGTCGAGTAGATCTGCACGCAGGAGGCGACGACACCGACCAGGACGGCGACGAGCGCGGCGAAGCCGTCGATGTACAGGGCGAGTTCGATGGGGACGGAGCCGGTGGGCGTGAGCTCGGTGGCGGCGTTCACCGCCTGGTCGCCGCCCTGGCGTACGGCGACGATCGCGGCGAGGACCAGGGAGGTGAGCGTCGGCAGGACGGCGAGCGGGCGGACGAAGCCGGGGGCCGTACGGCCCAGGAGCAGGCCCGCGACCGCGCCCAGGAAGGGAAGGAGGGGGACGAGGACGGCGAGAGTGGTCGTGGTCACGCGGTGGCCTCAGCCTTCTCGGTCCGCCCGGTGGGCTCGGCCGTCCCGGCGTCACCGGCGGGGCCGTCGCTTTCGTGGCCCTCGGCGGTGTCGCGGAGCTTGTCGATGTCGGCGGTGCCGCGGTTGCGGTGGACGGCGAGGACGATCGCCAGGCCGATGCCGATCTCGGCGGCGGCGATGGCGATGGTGAACAGGGTCAGGGCCTGACCGGAGTGCAGGGTCTCCTCGGCGGCCCGGCTGAGCCAGACGTCGAAGGCGACGAGGTTGAGGTTGACGGCGTTGAGCATCAGCTCGACCGACATCAGGACCAGGATCGCGTTGCGGCGGGCGAGGACGCCGTACAGGCCCGCGCAGAAGAGGAGGGCGGAGAGGACGGCGGGATAGGCGAGGTGCATCAGCGGGCGCCTTCCTGCTCGGCCGCATCTTTCGGGGCATCCGGGACGGATGGGGAACTCTCGGTGCCGGCTCGGGAGTTCACACGGGGAGAGCTCGCCTCCGCCTTCGCCTTGCGGGACAGGACGATCGCGCCGACCAGCGCCGCCAGGAGGAGGACGGAGAGGGCCTCGAAGGGCAGGACCCAGTTCTGGAAGAGGCTCGCGCCGGTGGCTTCGGTGGAGCCGGCGGCCGGGCCGTCGAGGTCGATCCAGGTGGTGCGGAAGGCGTCGACGACGACCCAGACCAGGGCCGCCCCGGCGGCGACGGCCACGGCGAGGGCGGCCCAGCGGTTGCCGGAGTCGGCGTCCGGGGAGCTGCCGATGGGGGCCCGGGTGAGCATCAGACCGAACAGGAGGAGGACGACGACGGAACCGACGTAGATGAGGACCTGCACCCAGGCGATGAACTCGGCGGTGAGCAGGAGGTACTCCACGGCGAGGCCGCCGAGGGTCACCACCAGCCACAGGGCGGCGTGCACCAGCTGCTTGGTGGTGACGGTGACGAGCGCGGCACCGAAGGTGACGAGGCCGACGAGGAGGAAGGCGATCTCGACGCCTGTCGGGGAGAGAAAGCCGTGCTGTGCCTGAGCGAGGGTCACGAGTCCCCTCCCTGGGGTGCGTCGGGTCCCTGGGGGGTGTCCGGTTCGGACTGCTCGGCCTGGGCCGCCGCGAGCTTCTCGGCCGTCTTGCGGGCGGCGGCGATCTCCTTCGCTTCCTCCGCGGCGGGGTCGAGGGCGGGCGGGGCCGGGACGGTCCACATCCACTCACGGAGCTTGTCGCGTTCGTGGGTGAGGTCGCGGATGTCGGTCTCGGCGTACTCGAACTCCGGGGACCAGAACAGGGCGTCGAAAGGACAGACCTCGATGCAGATACCGCAGTACATGCACAGGGAGAAGTCGATGGCGAAGCGGTCGAGAACGTTGCGGCTGCGATCGCGGCCACCGGGGGTCGCCGCCGGGACCGTCTCCTTGTGGGAGTCGATGTAGATGCACCAGTCGGGGCACTCGCGGGCGCACAGCATGCAGACCGTGCAGTTCTCCTCGAACAAGCCGATCACGCCGCGGGTGCGGGGCGGTAGGTCGGGCTGGACGTCCGGGTACTGCTGGGTGACGGTCTTCCGCGTCATCGTGCGGAGGGTGACGGCCAGGCCCTTGGCCAGGCCTGAGCCGGGAATGGGGGCCATGGTTACTGGATCACCACCTTGACGACGCCGGTGAGGGCGATCTGGGCGAGGGAGAGGGGGACGAGGAGGGTCCAGGAGAGCTTCTGGAGCTGATCCTCGCGCAGACGGGGGTAGGTGACGCGGAGCCAGATCACGATGAACGCGAGGACGGCGCTCTTCAGCAGGGTCCACACCCAGCCGAGGCCGTCGCCGCCCCAGGGGCCGTGCCAGCCGCCCAGGAAGAGGACGGTGGTCAGGCCGCACAGGACGACGATTCCGGCGTACTCGGCGAGGAGGAACAGGGCGAAACGGAGGCCGGTGTACTCGGTGTACGCGCCGAAGATGATCTCCGAGTCGGCGACGGGCATGTCGAACGGGGGGCGCTGGAGTTCGGCGAGGCCGGCGACGAAGAAGACGATCGCGCCGACGATCTGCCAGGGCAGCCACCACCACTCGAAGGCGTCGAGGATGCCGGGGAGGGAGACGGTGCCGGCCGCCATGGCCACCGAGGCGGCGGTCAGGAGCATGGGGAGTTCGTAGGCGAGGAGCTGGGCGGCGGTGCGGAGGCCGCCGAGGAGGGAGAACTTGTTGGCGGAGGCCCAGCCGGCCATGAGCGAACCGAGGACGCCGACGCCCATCACGGCGAGCACGAAGAAGACGCCCGCGTCCAGGACCTGGCCCACGGCGCCCTCACCCGGGCCGATCGGGATGGCGAGGAGGACCAGGAGGTACGGCAGGAGAGCCACGGCAGGGGCGAGCTGGAAGATACGGCGGTCCGCTCCCGACGGGACCACGTCCTCCTTCTGCGCGAACTTCACGCCGTCCGCGATGAGCTGGGCCCAGCCGTGGAAGCCGCCGGCGTACATCGGACCCAGGCGGCCCTGCATGTGCGCCATCACCTTGTGCTCGGTCTGACCGACTATCAGAGGGAACGTGAGGAACACGCCGAAGACGATCAGGAGTCGCAGAGCGACGTCGAGAGCGTCGTTCACTGCCGGCCTCCTGGGGGGTTCTCGGGGGTGCGGGGTTCGTCCGGGGGCCCGGGTTCATCGGGGGCTGCGGACTCGTGGGCGGGGCCCGGCTCGGGGGCCTGCTTGGCCTCCGGTGTGGGCTCAGGCGCCGAATCGGGCTCCGCTGCCTGCTCGGGCTCCGCTGCCTGCTCCGGCTCAGGTTCCCGCTTCGGCTTGGGAGCCGGTTCGTCGAAGGCCGGGCGGGCGTGGTGCCAGGGGGCATCGGTGCTGCGGGGGGCGGTGGGGGTCTTGGACTCCTGGGACTCGGCGGGCTCGGTGGGCTCGGTGGCCGCCGCCTGCTGTGAGGCCGAGCCTTCACTCACGCTGCGCGAGCGGCGGGGGCCGGTCGGGGCGGCGGATGCCTCTGGGCTCGCCGTGCCTCCGCGGCCTTGCCCGGGTTCCGCACCTGCGCGCTGGCTCGCGGAGCCCTCCGAAGCGCTCCGCGCCCGACGAGTGTCCCTCGCGGCTGCCGCGGCAGAGCCGGTGGTAGGCGGAGCCTCCGCGGCCGGGGTCTCTGTTGCCGGGGTCTCTGCCGCTGGGGCCCCTGTCGCCGGAGTCCCGCTCGCCGATGTCTCCGTCGTGCGAGCCTCGTCTGTCGGGGCGTCGGCCGGTGAAGCCTCGGTGCCCGCAGCCGCAGGCGCAGTCGCACCAGCAGCGGCCGCATCCCCGGTCACCGGAGGCCGACCCGTCGGAGCCGCCGCTGCCGGAGCGCCCGTACCGGCGCCCTCGGCAGCCGGAGTGGCGGCGGTCGACGGAGTGGCTTCCGCGGCCTGGCTGGCCGATCCCTCCGCCGCCGTACGGGTCCGCCGTACCGGACGCTCGCCGGTGGCCCGTGCCGGGCGTTCCCCCGCAGCCCCCGCAGCCCGTGCCGGGCGCTCCCCCGCCGGGCGTCCCGCGCCGCGTGCAGGGCGGGCGGGGGCGGGGGGAAGTTGGCCCTTCAAGGGGCCCCACTCGTTCGGGTCCGGGACGCCGGGGGGCAGCATCTGGCGGCGCTTGGGGCCGCCGTGGTCGGACTCGCCGGGTTCCTTCGCGCCGGGCCAGGCCTTGGCGACTCGGGCGGCGAGGACGAAGTCCTTGCGGAGGGGGTGGCCTTCGAAGGTCTCCGGGAGGAGGAGGTGGTCGAGGGCCGGGTGGCCCTGGAAGTCGACGCCGAACATCTCGTGCGTCTCGCGTTCGTGCCAGGCCGCGCCCGCGTAGACGTCGACGGCGGAGGCGAGGACCGGTGCGTCGTGCGGGACGGTCGTGCGCAGGAGCAGGCGGCGTACCGGGGACAGCGCCGCCACATGCGCCGCGACACGGAAGCCCGTGCCCGGCTCGTCGACCGCGCTCAGCCAGTCGAAGTAGGTGCAGCCCAGCCGGTCGCGTGCCGTCTGAAGTGCCGCGGTCCAGGAGGTCGGGGGTACGTCCACGGTGAGGACGTCGTAGGACTCCTCGGCTGTGGCCTCCGTGCCGAAGAGGTCCTCGGCGGGGGTGGGCAGCCAGCCGACGGCGGTCATCGTGCGTCTCCCGCGGCGGACTCGGCTCCGGAAGCGGCCCCGCTGGCCGGCGGCCGTACCAAGCCGCTCTGCAGTGCGGCGGGGGACGGGCGGGACGTGCCGTAGCGCTCGCCCAGGGACTCGCGGGCGATCTTCTCCTGGAGCTTCAGGATTCCCTGGAGGAGTGCCTCGGGGCGGGGCGGGCAGCCGGGGACGTAGACGTCGACGGGGATGATCTGGTCGACGCCCTTGGTCACGGAGTAGGAGTCCCAGTACGGGCCGCCGCAGTTGGAGCACGCGCCGAAGGAGATGACGTACTTCGGCTCCGGCATCTGCTCGTAGAGGCGCTTCACGGCGGGGGCCATCTTGTCCGTCACCGTGCCCGACACCACCATCAGGTCGGCCTGACGGGGGCCCGGGGCGAAGGGGATCACGCCGAGGCGGATGAAGTCGTGGCGGGCCATGGACGCGGCGATGAATTCGATCGCGCAGCAGGCGAGGCCGAAGTTGAAGACCCAGAGGGAGTAGCGGCGGCCCCAGTTCAGGACCACCTTCATCGGCTCTGGGGCCAGCCGGGCGAGCGCGCCCAGCCGCTTCGGTTCGGGAAGCAGTACCGGCTCAGGGGTGGACGGGGTCACGTCCATGCCAGGACCCCCTTCTTGTACGCGTACAGCAGGCCCACGGCCAGGAAGCCCAGGAAGATGAACATCTCCACGAGCGTCGTCGCGCCGTAGCCGGGCGCGGCGAAGACCGTCGCCCAGGGGAAGAGGAAGATCGAGTCGACGGCGAAGATCACGTACAGGAACGCGTAGACGTAGTAGCGGACCTGGGTGTGCGCCCAGCCCTCGCCGACGGGGTCCACACCGCACTCGTACGTCATGAGTTTCTCGGGGGTGGGCACGACCGGGCGCAGCAAGCGGCCGGCGCCGAACGCGACGGCCACGAACAGCACGCCGACGAGCGCGAGCAGTCCGACGACCGAGTACGACTGGAAGTAGTCCGCCGCGACGACGACCGTCGGGCCGCTCACCGTTTCGCGCAGCGTCTCCGACAACGTCTGCCCCTCGCTCCCTGACCTCGACAGTGTTCGACGATCTGTACGCACGCGAGTCTAGGGCCTGCTAAAGAGAGCGTAAGCGGCCCGTCACGCCTTGAGCAGCGAGGGCGGGGGTGCTGTGGGGGTGTGGTGGGGTTTTCCCCCGTCGGCAGAGGGCGGCCGACCTCATGGCGCGGGAGCTCGTCGCGCGGCACGCTAACCCGTATGACCGCATCAAATCCCGCTTCCCGCCCAGGAGAAGCGCAGGGCGTCGAAACGCAGGGCGACGCCCCCCTGCCTCCGGCCCGGTTCGCCTACGACCGTCAGACGTGGAAGGAGATCGCGCATCTCCTGGCGAACCTGCCGATGTCACTGATCGGCTTCACCTACGTGATGACGGTGATGTTCACCGGCGCCGGGCTGAGCATCACCGTGGTCGGGCTGCCGGTGCTGGCGCTGGGGCTGGCGGGCGCCCGGTTGCTGGGCCGGTTCGAGCGAGCCCGGGCGCGGGCGCTGCTCGGAGTGCGGATCGACGAGCCGAGCCCGATGTCCCGGCACGGACGGGGCGGCTACCTCCAGCGGATGTGGCTGGCGCTGAAGGACCCGGTGGGCTGGCGGGCGGGGCTGTACGAGCTGATCCGGCTGCCGTGGGGCATCCTCACCTTCGCCGTGACCCTGACCTCGCTGTTCGTGCTGTGGCCGGTGCTGCCGTTCCTGGCGCGCGGGCTCACCCACGTGGACCGGGCGCTGGTACGCGGGCTGCTCTCCCCCTCGGACGAGCTGGAGCGCCGTATCGCCGAACTGGAGTCCGACCGGGGGGTGGTCGTGGACACGGCCGCCGCCGACCTGCGGCGCATCGAGCGGGACCTGCACGACGGGGCGCAGGCACGGCTGGTCAACCTGGCGATGGGGCTCGGTCTGGCGAAGGAGAAGCTGCTGGAGGACCCGGATGCGGCCGCCTCGATGGTCGACGAGGCGCACGGCGAGGTGAAGCTCGCGTTGCAGGAACTGCGGGACCTGGCGCGCGGGATCCATCCGGCGGTGCTGACGGACCGGGGGCTGGACGCGGCGCTGTCGTCGGTCGCGTCCCGCTGCACCGTGCCGGTGAAGGTGACGGCCGACCTACCGTCGCGACCGGCGGCGGCCATCGAGGGCATCGCCTACTTCACGGTCTCTGAGCTGCTGCAGAACATCAGCAAGCACAGCGGGGCGAAGTCCGCGGCGGTGGAGGTGTGGCGGACGGACGAGCGGCTGCTGATCCAGGTCTGGGACGACGGCCGCGGGGGCGCGCGCCTCGACGGCGGTACGGGGATGAGCGGACTGGCGGAACGCCTCGGCGCGGTCGACGGCCTGTTCGTCGTCGACTCGCCGCCGGGCGGCCCTACGACCGTGACCGCGGAGCTGCCGTGGCGGGACCGGTCCTGAGGCCGGGGGCGGGGGCCTGAGGCCGAGGGCCTGGGTCCTACGGGGTGGACAGGGCGGACGGGGCGGACGGGGCGGACAGGCGTGAGCACCGACGCGTCCGGGCGGGCAGGCGTGCACGCAGGGCAGGCGTGCACGCAAGGTAGGGAAAACCCCCCTTCCGAGACGCCGACGGACTCCATGGTCCGTGGAGCCGCCGGCCAGCAGTGTGGAGGTACGCCAGCCGAGGCGCACGACGAGCAGAACGGACGGGACGATGGCCACGCAGTACGGGGAGTACGGGCAGGGGTACGGCTTCCAGGAGACCGGTCGGCGGCACCGGCTGCCCACCGCGCTGCGGGCGCCGATCGAGGCACGCCACTGGCGCGAGCTCGCCTACGTCGTGCTGAGCCTGCCGATCAGCATCATGCTCTTCACGTACGCCGTCACGATGGTGTCGCTGGGGGCGGGCCTGCTGGTGACGTTCCTCGGTGTTCCGGTGCTCGCGGCGGCGCTGGCGGGCTGCCGGGGTATCGGCGCGCTGGAGCGGATGCGGGCGCGCGGGCTGCTCGGTCTGGAGGTCGCCGATCCGGAGCCGCTGCGGGTGCGGAAGAACGGCCTCATGGGGTGGATGGGCGCCGTGCTGAAGAGCGGCGCGTCGTGGCGGCACCTGTTGTACTCCGTGATCCAGCTGCCGTGGGCGGTGTTCTCCTTCGCCGTCACGGTGACCCTCTGGTCGTGCGCGTGGATGCTGCTGACGTATCCGCTGTGGTTCTGGGTGATGCCGATGTACGGCGACCAGGGCGGCATTCAGCTCTACGGCGACGAGCAGCACCAGATCTACCTCGACAACCCGTTCGAGATCACCGTGACCGCGCTGGTGGGGCTGCTGTTCACGCTGGCCACGCCGTGGATCGTGCGGGCGCTGACGATGGTGGACCGGCTGCTGGTGCACGGACTGCTCGGGCCGTCGCTGCTGGCGTCGCGCGTGGTGGAGCTGGAGTCCGACCGGGGCGTCGTGGTGGACACGGCCGCGGCGGACCTGCGGCGTATCGAGCGGGATCTGCACGACGGGGCGCAGGCGCGGCTGGTGGCGCTGGCGATGGATCTGGGTCTGGCGAAGGAGAAGCTGGCGGAGGATCCGCGGACGGCGGCGCGGATGGTGGACGAGGCGCACGGTGAGGTGAAGACGGCGCTGCAGGAGCTGCGGGATCTGGCTCGCGGGATTCATCCGGCCGTGCTGACGGACCGAGGTCTGGACGCGGCGCTGTCGGCGGTGTCGTCGCGGTGCACGGTGCCGTTGAAGGTGGAGGTGGATCTGGCGGAGCGGCCGGCGCCGGCGATCGAGGGGATCGCGTACTTCACGGTGTCGGAGCTGTTGCAGAACATCACCAAGCACTCGGGGGCCACGGCCGCGGCGGTCGATGTGTGGCGGGTGGAGAACCGGTTGATGTTGCAGGTGGTGGACAACGGGGTGGGGGGTGCGGATGCCTCCCGCGGGTCGGGGTTGGCCGGGCTGGCGGGGCGGTTGGACGCGGTGGACGGGATTCTGGTGGTGGACTCGCCGGTGGGTGGGCCCACCCGGGTGACGGCGGAGCTGCCCTGGCGGAGGTGAGGTGAGGGGTGACGGCGGAGTTGCCCTGTCGGGGGTGAGGTGAGGGGTGGGCGCGGCGGTGGGGTTTCGCCCCCACCGCCCTTACCCGTCCGGGCTGGAAATGCCGTGACCCGGCGCGGAGAGGCAGCCGTCGGACCGGACGGGAGTGCCGTGAACCGGCGCCCCGAGCCGTCCCGTGATCGACAACGCGTCACCGGGCGGCCGAAACCCAGCGTGTCGAGGCCCTATTCCCCTTGCTCGGGGGCACCGGGCTCCCGATGCTGGAATGCTGGACCTGTTTCACCGGACGGGCGCCGCGCGGACGTGCGGGCCGAGGTGGGACGGAGTCGGGCTGTGGGGGGCCGAAGGACGTGGAGGACAGGGTGCGGGTGGTCATCGCCGAGGATTCGGTGCTGCTGCGGGAGGGGCTGACCCGGTTGCTGACCGACCGTGGGCACGAGGTCGTCGCCGGGGTGGGAGACGCCGAGGCGCTGGTCAAGACGATCACGGAGCTGGATGCCGAGGGCCAGTTGCCCGACGTGGTGGTGGCCGACGTGCGGATGCCGCCGACGCACACCGACGAGGGGGTGCGGGCCGCCGTACAGCTGCGCAAGGCGCATGCCGGGCTCGGGGTGCTGGTGCTGTCGCAGTACGTGGAGGAGCGCTACGCCACCGAACTGCTGGCAGGTTCCAGCCGCGGGGTCGGCTACCTGCTGAAGGACCGGGTGGCCGAGGTGCGCGAGTTCGTGGACGCGGTGGTGCGGGTCGCCGAGGGCGGTACGGCGCTGGACCCCGAGGTGGTCGCGCAGCTGCTGGGGCGCAGCCGCAAGCAGGACGTGCTCGCGGGGCTGACGCCCCGGGAGCGGGAGGTGCTGGGGCTGATGGCGGAGGGTCGGACGAACTCCGCGATCGCCCGGCAGCTGGTGGTGAGCGACGGGGCGGTGGAGAAGCACGTCAGCAACATCTTCCTGAAGCTCGGGCTGTCCCCGAGCGACGGGGACCATCGGCGGGTCCTCGCGGTCCTGACGTACCTGAACTCCTGACGGGTGAGTGCTGTGCCGGTAATCCAGCGTCGGTCGACCCGCGGGCCGTAGAACCCGAGAACCGGGCAACGGACGAGGTGCGTCTTCAAGGGAAGCGCCGGGGGGCGGGTGAATCATGACAAGTCAGGTCATCGAGAGCACGGCGTGGCGGGGCGTCGAGGCGCCTCGAAGCGGCGACCATCATGTGCATGTCCGAGGTAAGGCAACCCTCACAGACGTAGGGTTGATCCTGGGAGGGCCTCCGGGAAGGCCGCTCCCCGACAGCCGCCTCGAGGGAGGTCCAGTTCAGTGACCAGTCAGGTCAGCAGCGCAGCGGAGCAGGCCGACGGAACCGTCGTGGGAGAGCAGCGCAAAGCGAACGGGGTGAAGGACGTACGTCGCCTCGATCGTGTGATCATCAGGTTCGCGGGTGACTCGGGTGACGGGATGCAGCTCACCGGGGACCGTTTCACTTCGGAGACGGCGTCCTTCGGCAACGACCTGTCGACCCTGCCGAACTTCCCCGCCGAGATCCGGGCCCCGGCCGGGACCCTGCCCGGGGTCTCCTCGTTCCAGCTGCACTTCGCCGACCACGACATCCTCACCCCGGGCGACGCGCCGAACGTTCTGGTGGCGATGAACCCGGCCGCGTTGAAGGCGAACGTGGGTGACCTGCCGCGGGGTGCGGAGATCATCGTCAACACGGACGAGTTCACCAAGCGGGCGTTGACGAAGGTCGGCTATGCCGCCAGCCCTCTGGAGGACGGTTCACTCGACGGCTACCACCTGCACCCGGTGCCGTTGACCACGCTGACGGTGGAGGCGCTGAAGGAGTTCGACCTCTCCCGCAAGGAGGCCGAGCGCAGCAAGAACATGTTCGCGCTGGGGCTGCTGTCGTGGATGTATCACCGGCCGACCGAGGGTACGGAGAAGTTCCTCAGAACGAAGTTCGCGAAGAAGCCCCACATCGCGGAGGCGAACATCGCCGCGTTCCGAGCAGGCTGGAACTTCGGCGAGACGACGGAGGACTTCGCGGTCAGCTACGAGGTGGCGCCGGCGGCGAAGGCGTTCCCCGTGGGCACCTACCGCAACATCTCCGGCAACCTCGCCCTCGCCTACGGCCTGGTCGCCGCCTCCCAGCAGGCGGACCTGCCGCTGTTCCTCGGCTCGTACCCGATCACTCCGGCCTCGGACATCCTGCATGAGCTGAGCCGGCACAAGAACTTCGGGGTACGCACCTTCCAGGCGGAGGACGAGATCGCCGGGATCGGCGCGGCGCTGGGGGCCGCGTTCGGCGGATCCCTCGCCGTGACGACCACCTCCGGGCCGGGTGTGGCGCTCAAGAGCGAGACGATCGGGCTGGCGGTGTCGCTGGAGCTGCCGCTGCTGGTCGTCGACATCCAGCGCGGCGGGCCCTCGACCGGTCTGCCGACCAAGACCGAGCAGGCGGACCTGCTGCAGGCGATGTACGGCCGCAACGGCGAGGCCCCGGTCCCGGTGATCGCCCCGCGCACCCCGGCCGACTGTTTCGACGCCGCGTTGGAGGCGGCCCGGATCGCGCTGGCGTACCGCACGCCGGTGTTCCTGCTGTCGGACGGCTACCTCGCCAACGGCTCCGAGCCCTGGCGCATCCCCGAGCTCGACGAGCTGCCCGACCTGCGGGTGCGGTTCGCGCAGGGTCCCAACCACACCCTCGACGACGGCAGCGAGGTGTTCTGGCCCTACAAGCGTGATCCGCAGACCCTGGCCCGGCCGTGGGCGGTCCCGGGCACGCCGGGGCTGGAGCACCGTATCGGCGGGATCGAGAAGCAGGACGGTACGGGCAACATCTCCTACGACCCGGCCAACCACGACTTCATGGTCCGCACCCGCCAGGCCAAGATCGACGGCATCGACGTGCCCGACCTCGACGTCGACGACCCCCACGAGGCGCGCACCCTGGTGCTGGGCTGGGGCTCGACCTACGGGCCCATCACCGCGGCGGTACGGCGGCTGCGGACGGCCGGGGAGTCCATCGCGCAGGCCCACCTGCGCCACCTCAACCCCTTCCCCAAGAACCTCGGTACGGTCCTGAAGCACTACGACAAGGTGGTGATCCCCGAGATGAACCTCGGGCAGCTCGCCACCCTGGTCCGGGCGAAGTACCTGGTGGACGCGCACTCGTACAACCAGGTCAACGGCATGCCGTTCAAGGCCGAACAGCTCGCCGCGGCTCTCAAGGAGGCCATCGATGGCTGAGACGACCACCGAAGGCACGGGCGCGATCGAGGCACTCTCGCTCGTCCCCAAGGCCGAGGCCAGGCAGTCCATGAAGGACTTCAAGTCCGATCAGGAAGTGCGCTGGTGCCCCGGCTGCGGTGACTACGCGATCCTGGCGGCCGTGCAGGGCTTCATGCCCGAGCTGGGCCTGGCCAAGGAGAACATCGTCTTCGTGTCGGGCATCGGCTGCTCCTCGCGCTTCCCGTACTACATGAACACCTACGGCATGCACTCCATCCACGGCCGCGCCCCGGCCATCGCCACCGGGCTCGCCTCCAGCAGGCGGGACCTGAGCGTGTGGGTGGTCACGGGCGACGGTGACGCCCTGTCGATCGGCGGCAACCACCTGATCCACGCCCTGCGCCGCAACGTCAACCTCAAGATCCTGCTGTTCAACAACCGGATCTACGGCCTGACGAAGGGCCAGTACTCCCCGACCTCCGAAGTCGGCAAGATCACCAAGTCGACGCCGATGGGTTCGCTGGACGCACCCTTCAACCCCGTCTCCCTCGCCCTCGGCGCGGAGGCGTCCTTCGTCGCCCGGACCGTCGACTCCGACCGCAAGCACCTCACCGAGGTCCTGCGCCAGGCCGCCGCCCACCCCGGCACCGCCCTGGTCGAGATCTACCAGAACTGCAACATCTTCAACGACGGCGCCTTCGAGGTGCTGAAGGACAAGCAGTCGGCCCAGGAGGCGGTGATCCGCCTGGAGCACGGGCAGCCGATCCGCTTCGGCACGGACAGCTCGCGGGGGGTCGTCCGGGACCGGGCCACCGGTGATCTGAAGGTGGTCACCGTGACGCCGGAGAACGAGTCGGAGATCGTGGTCCACGACGCCCACTCGGCGTCCCCCACGACCGCCTTCGCCCTTTCCCGGCTGGCCGACCCCGACACGCTGCATCACACCCCGATCGGCGTGTTCCGGTCGGTGGAGCGGCCGGTGTACGACACGCAGCTGGCCGACCAGCTGGACACGGCGATCGAACAGAACGGCAAGGGCGACCTGGCGGCGCTGCTGGCCGGCGGCGACACCTGGACGGTGGTCGGCTGAGCCCGATGGCTGGACGGTGGTCGGCTGAGACCGGCTGCGTCCGTTTCACCAGGTCGGGCTGAGACCGACCGCGTCCGTCACGAGGCCCGGGACTGCTGGTCCCGGGCCTCGTCGTATGCCTGGCGCGCCTTCTCCACCTCACCCATCCGCCGGTCGGTCCACGCCGCCAGCCCGCGCACCTGCTCGGCGGCCTCGCGGCCGAGGTCGGTGAGGGAGTAGTCGACGCGCGGCGGGATCACGGGCTTGGCGTCGCGGTGGACGAGTCCGTCGCGCTCCAGAGTCTGAAGGGTTTGCGTGAGCATCTTCTCGCTCACCCGCCCGATGGCGCGCCGCAGCTCGCTGAAGCGGTACGGGCGTTCCAGGAGCTGGATGAGCACCAGGACACCCCAGCGGCTGGTCACGTGCTCCAGGACGAGGCGGTGGGGGCACATGCCCTCGGCTTCTGCGAAGCGGTCACTTACGGCCATGTCAGTACCTTACTTCAAAGTGGGTACTTTCGCAGAGTTAGCGCACCCCCTAGGGTTAGCGCCAGTCCCGCACCCCACGTAGGAGTTCCGAACCATGAGCATCGTCGTCACCGGATCCACCGGAAGCCTCGGCCGCCACGTCGTGGAGCAGTTGCTGGAGAAGGTCCCCGCCGAGCAGATCACCGCCGTCGTACGCGACGAGGCCAAGGGCGCCGCCTACGCGGCCCGGGGCGTGAAGCTCGCGGTGGCCGACTACAACGCGCCCGAGACGTTCGACGGCCTCTTCGCCGCCGGCGACAAGGTGCTGCTGATCTCCGGCAACGAGTTCGACAAGGGCCGCCCGCAGCAGCACAAGGTGGTCATCGACGCGGCCAAGGCGGCCGGTGTGGCCCTGCTCGCCTACACCAGCGCGCCGGGCACCCTGACGGCCGGGCTCGCCGACGACCACCGGGCCACCGAGGAGACCCTGCTGGCCTCCGGCGTCCCGTTCTCGCTGCTGCGCAACGGCTGGTACAACGAGAACTACACCGAGCAGCTCGCCCCCGTGCTCCAGTTCAACGCCGTCACCCAGGCCGCCGGTGAGGGCCGGGTCTCCTCCGCCTCCCGCGCCGACTTCGCGGCCGCCGCGGTCGCGGTGCTGACCGGCGAGGGCCACGAGAACAAGACGTACGAGCTGGGCGGCGACGAGGCGTGGAACTTCACCGAGTACGCGGCCGAGCTGAGCCGGCAGACCGGCAAGGAGATCGCCTACAACCCCGTCTCGGTCGAGGCGTTCACCGGCATCCTGACCGGCGCGGGCCTGCCCGCCCCGTTCGCCGCGACCCTGGCCGGCGTGGACGCCTCCATCGAGAAGGGCGAGCTGGTCGTCTCCTCCGGTGACCTGTCCCGCCTGATCGGCCGCCCGACCACCCCGATCTCCGAGTCCATCGCCGCCGCGCTCAAGGGCTGAACTCCCCCTTTTCAGGGCCCTTGGGCGCCCGGCCCCCGCCTGTCATGACCGTATGCCGATACGGACATGACAGGCGGGGGTGCTCGGCGTTACCGTCGTGCACTGCGGCAGGTCGTGACGAGGGAGGGGCCCATGAGCGGGACGTCGGCGGGCGAGCGGCGGACAGGGCTGCTGAACGGCATCGCGGCCTACGGGATGTGGGGCCTCGTCCCCCTCTTCTGGCCGCTGCTCAAGCCCGCCGGGGCGGTGGAGATCCTCGCCCACCGGATGGTGTGGTCCCTCGCCTTCGTCGCCGTCGCGCTCGTCGTCGTACGGCGCTGGGCCTGGGCCGGTGAGCTGCTGCGGCAGCCGCGCAGGCTGGGGCTCGTCGCGGTCGCCGCGGCCGTCATCACCGTCAACTGGGGCGTCTACATCTGGTCCGTGAACAGCGGACACGTCGTCGAGGCCTCACTCGGGTACTTCATCAACCCCCTGGTCACCATCGCGATGGGCGTGCTGCTCCTGAAGGAGCGACTGCGGCCCGTGCAGTGGGCTGCGGTGGGGGTCGGGTTCGCCGCGGTGCTCGTCCTCACCATCGGCTACGGCCGGCCGCCGTGGATCTCGCTCTGCCTCGCCTTCTCCTTCGCCACCTACGGTCTGGTGAAGAAGAAGGTCAACCTCGGCGGCGTCGAGTCGCTGGCCGCGGAGACCGCCATCCAGTTCCTGCCCGCGCTCGGCTACCTGCTGTGGCTCAGCGGGCAGGGGGACTCCAGCTTCACGAGCGAGAGCGCGGGCCATGCCGCGCTGCTCGCCGCGACCGGCGTCGTCACCGCGCTGCCGCTGGTCTGTTTCGGGGCCGCCGCGATTCGCGTGCCGCTGTCCACGCTGGGGCTGCTGCAGTACCTCGCGCCCGTCTTCCAGTTCCTGCTCGGCGTCCTGTACTTCCACGAGGCGATGCCGCCCGAGCGGTGGGCCGGGTTCGCCCTGGTCTGGCTGGCGCTGGCGCTGCTCACCGGGGACGCGTGGCGCTCCGCGCGGCGGGTGCGGGCCGAGGCGCTCGCCGCGGCGGGCGCGGCGGGTGCGGCAGGCGCGCCCGGTGCGGCAGGCGCGGCGGCAGAACCGGCCACGCCGCGCGTGGGCGCGTAAGGGCGGCGAGCCCAGGCGAGGGCGCGCAGCGGAGGAACAAGTCCCATGGCGACACGGCGAGTTCAAGCCTTCCGGTCGTTGCCTCGGCGCC
The DNA here is from genome assembly GCF_042888465.1 of Streptomyces sp. NPDC002888. Taxonomy (NCBI): domain Bacteria; kingdom Bacillati; phylum Actinomycetota; class Actinomycetes; order Kitasatosporales; family Streptomycetaceae; genus Streptomyces; species Streptomyces sp. NPDC002888. Next base: position 80,708 of record NZ_JBIAPU010000018.1, read on the forward strand.
CGTGCGCACAGTACGAATGACCGCATGACGCAAACACCCGCACCTGTGCACTGGAAGCTCGTGATCGACTCCGCGGATCCGCATGCGCAGGCCGACTTCTGGGCGGCCGTGCTGCACTACGAGGTGGAGGACAACAGCGCGCTGATCGAGCGGTTGCTGGAGGTCGGCGCGCTGCCAGGTGCGGCAACGGTGGAATTCCACGGCCGCCCTGCCTTCCGGGACCTGATCGCCGTACGGCATCCGGAGGACGCGTTCGACGCGGACAGCGGGACCGGACTCGGGCGGCGGCTGCTGTTCCAACGGGTGCCGGAGGCCAAGACGGTGAAGAACCGGCTTCATCTGGACGTGCACGTGGGGGCCGAGCGACGCGCGGCGGAAGTGGAGCGCCTGCGGGGGCTCGGGGCGACGGTGCTGCGGGAGGTGAAGGAGCCCGGGGGCGAGTGGGTGGTGATGGCGGATCCGGAGGGGAACGAGTTCTGCGTGCAGTGAGCCGTCACGTCGAATCGGACATGGTCCGATATACGAACCGCCTGACCGAATAACGCTCTTGACGGAGAGTTGGCCACAGCTTCACCATCCAGGCACCCCATTCAGTGTGGATTACCTGTGCCATCCCATGGGTGTCCCTCGGTCATTCGGAGCCCCCACATGAAGCTCTCCGTTTCCGGGCGGGTGACGGCGACCGCCGTCGTCGCGGCCGTATCGCTCCTGGCCGGCGGATCCGTCGCCGGCGCCGCGCCCGTCCAGGAGTCGGTGGCGGCAGCCGCCGCGCCCGACATCCCCGTGGCCAACGTCAAGGCGCACCTCACCCAGCTCCAGTCCATAGCCACCGCCAACGGCGGCAACCGCGCGCACGGCCGGGCCGGTTACAAGGCCTCGATCGACTACGTGAAGGCCAAGCTGGACGCCGCCGGATACACCACCACCATCCAGCAGTTCACGTCCTCCAGCCGCACCGGCTACAACCTGGTCGCCGACTGGCCGGGCGGTGACAGCAATAAGGTTGTCATGGCCGGGTCACATCTGGACAGTGTGACCTCGGGGGCCGGCATCAACGACAACGGATCCGGTTCCGCCGCGGTCCTCGAGACCGCGCTGGCGGTCGCACGGGCCGACTACCACCCCACCAAGCACCTGCGGTTCGCCTGGTGGGGCGCGGAGGAGCTGGGCCTGGTCGGCTCGCGCTACTACGTCAACAACCTTTCCTCCACCAACCGCGCGAAGATCAGCGGATACCTGAACTTCGACATGATCGGCTCACCGAACCCCGGCTACTTCGTCTACGACGACGACCCCACGATCGAGAAGACCTTCAAGGACTACTACGCGGGCCTCGGCATCCCGACCGAGATCGAGACCGAGGGCGACGGCCGCTCCGACCACGCGCCCTTCAAGAGCGCGGGCGTACCGGTCGGCGGGCTGTTCAGCGGCGCCGACTACCGCAAGACGGCCGCGCAGGTGACCAAGTGGGGCGGTACGGCGGGGCAGGCCTTCGACCGCTGCTACCACTCGTCCTGCGACACCACGGCCAACATCAACGACACGGCGCTGGACCGCAACAGTGACGCGGTCGCGTATGCGGTGTGGAACCTGTCGGCGTAGGCCGGTGGGCCCCATGAGTCTCGTGGGCCCCGTGAGTCTCGTGGGCCCCATGAGTCTCGTGGGGCGCGTGAGTCTCGTAGGGCGCGTGAGTCTCGTAGGGCGCGTGGGGCGTCATCGGACGCCCGCGTCGCGGGCGCGTTCGGCGAGGCGCCCCATGCGGGTGCGGGCCGACTCCAGTTGGCCGAGGTCGTCGGCGGCGGGTCCGCCCTCGGCGACGAGCTCGGTCCACAGGCCGATCAGGTCGTAGCCCAGCGACAGGCCCTGCACCGGGTTGCGTACGGCGCGCCAGGCGGAGGCCGCGCTCTGGATGTTGCCGTACGCGCCCTCGGCGTCCCTCGTCCGGCGGCGGATGCGGGCCAGGTCGAGGGAGAGGTGGAAGGAGCGGAGCGGGTCGCCCGCCAGGTAGGCGATGTACGCGGCGAGTTCACGCAGCCGGAGCACTTCGGGGTGCTCCGGCCCCAGCGACCCCGACGCCTCGACGACGGTCTGCTCCGCGAGGTGCGCCGCCGTCTCCGTCCGGCCCGCACGCACCGCCTCGTTGATCCGTGCGACGGGTTCGGCGAGGAGAGCGGGGGCGGAGCCGTCGCCGGGTGCGGTGAGGGGGTCGTCGCCGAGTACCGCTTCGGCAACCGCGTCGAACCCGCGCACGGGCGTGGGCTTGGGGTCGGGCTCGGGCTCGGCGGTCACGTCGATCAGGGGTGCGGGCGCGGGCTTCGGGGGGACGTCGACCGAGGGCGCGGACTTCGGGGGTACGTCGGCCGAGGGCGCGGACTTCGGGGGTACGTCGGCCAAGGGCGCGGGGCCCATGGTCTCTTCGAGGGGGGACGCGGGCTGGGGCCATACATCCATCTCGGGCGGCGGCCCGAACGCGCCGGTGGGAACGGAGACGGTACCGGGAGCGGCGGGCGCACCGGGAGCGGCCGCGCGCTCCGCCGGAGTGGTGCCGGGAGCGGCAGGCGTGCCGGAAATCGGCGCACCCTCCTCCGAAACAGCGCCGGGAGCATCCGCCGTGCGGGAAGTGGCCGCGCGCTCCGCCGACTCCGGCACGGCTCGCAGCGGGAAGGTCGCGGGCTCGGGCCGGGCGCCACTCCGCGTCTCCGTCCCGCCCAGGGAACGTAGAGGGAAGGTTGGCGTCGCGTCCTTCACCGGATCCGGGGTCGCCCGCAGCAGGTGCGTCGGCTCATCACGACGTGGCGCCGGCGCTGCGTCTCCGGAAGCGGGGGCGGAGGAGGCGGAGGGAAGAGGCGATGCGGGGGCGGCGGGCGGCGCGGGTGCAGCAGGTGTCGTGGGCGGCGCGGGTGCAGCAGGCGGAGCGGCGGGCGGCGTGAAGGGCAGGCCGCTGTCGCCGAGGCGCGCCTCGTCCACCGCGGGTGCGTCCGCCGGCTGCGGCGGCGCTGGCGGGGCCTGCGGTGTGGGCCTGCTCGTGTCCCGCTGCTCGGCCGCCGGAGGCATCTGTGTCGGGTCTGCTGTGAAGTGGGTGGAGCCGTCCGGGTCCATGCGGAGGGGGACGACGTAGCCGATGCGTTCGTCGTGGATGTGGGCGAGGACGGGGTGGCCGGTGGCGAGGGCGATGCGATGGAGGTGGGCCAGGACGGCGCGCTGGATCTCCTGACCGGGAGCCGGGTCGACCGGTACGCCACCGATCGACGCGCCGCCCGCCCCCGGACCGTCGCCGGGGACGCGAACGTCCAGCGGCGCCGTCACGGGCGCCGCCGTCGGCACGGCCCGCTGCTCTTCCCGCTTCTTCTCGCGACTGAGTCGAGACATCGCTTCCTCACTCACCTGTACTTCTCGGCGCCACGGCCCCGTCGTCCACGTACTGTCGAGTCTCTCCGCTCGCTCGCGGTACTCGCGTCACCACGGCGTCACAGCCTCGCACCAGGAACCTACCCTTCATCACGGAGCCGTCCCTGAGCCATGAGGATCGGGCTGGCCGGACGGAGTGGCCGGGTTGACGAAGGAGGAACGCGGGGATGGCGACGACGGACGCACGGCAGGGTCCTGAGATCTGGCTGCGCGGCCCGGTGCCCGCACCGGAGCAGCACCCGCCCGACCCCTCTCTCACCGACCGGCGTTTCTCCTGGGTCGCCACGCACGGCGGGGCCGGTGTCTCCACCCTCGCGACCGTCTACGGCGGCCACGACTGCGGACGTGACTGGCCCGGCCCCGCCGATCCCCCGTCCGTACTGCTCGTCGCTCGTACGCACGCGTCCGGACTCGAGGCCGTCCTGTGCACCCTGGAGGTCTTCCGGCGCGGCGAGGCGCCGCCGGGGCTCGACCTCGACGCGGTCGTGCTCGTCGCGGACGCGCCGGGCCGGCTGCCGCGCCCGCTCGCACGGCACGTCCGGCTGATCGAGTCGGTCGTCGACGTGTACCGCGTGCCGTGGGTGCCCGCATGGCGCCTCGGCGACCTGAGCGGCGAGCCGCCCCGGGGCGCGGCGGCGCTCGCCCGCCTCACGGGAGCACGGGCACGCTGAGCATGGACGGGCATGTGCGGACGTCGGCCGAGGAGATCGCCGCGGGCGTACGGTCCCGGCGGCTGCGGGCCGTCGACGTGGTGGCCGCGGCGCTGGAGCGGATCGGGCGGGCCGATCCCGAGCTGTGCGCGTTCGGCGAGGTGTGGGAGGAGGCGGCGCTGCGGCGGGCCGGCGAAGTGGACGCGCGCGTCGGCGCGGGCGAGCGGCTGCCGCTGGCCGGGGTGCCGATCGGCGTCAAGGGGCGACACGGGCTGCGTGCCGCGGGCCCGCTCCTTGCGGCAGGGTGCGTGCCCGTGGGCGCGACCTCCGTGCCCGGCCCCGGAACTCCCTGGCAGACCTGGGGACTCGGGCGGCACGGCCGTACCGTCAACCCTTGGCGCGCCGACCGTACGCCGGGCGGTTCCTCGGCCGGGTCGGCGGCGGCGGTGGCCGCCGGCCTGGTACCGCTGGCGACCGGCAGCGACGGGGCGGGGTCCGTGCGCATACCCGCCGCCTGGTGCGGTGTCGTCGGCCTGAAGACCACGAACGGGCACCTGCCGACACCCGACCGCACGGGGCTGGCGGCACCGGGAGTGCTCGCCCGGCACGCGTCGGACGCGGAGGCGTACTGGCGGGTGATGTCGGGGGCGGAAGCCGACGCGTTGGGTGCGTTGGGCGCGGGAGCCGACGCCTTGGGCGCGTTGGGGGCGGGAGCCGACGCCTTGGGCGCGTTGGGGACGAAAGCAGACCCGGCGCCTTCCGCCCCCACCGCCGTCTGGTCCCCCGACCTCGGCTTCGCCGGCCCCGACCCGGAACCCGTCGCGCTCGCGCATACCGCGGCGCTGCGGCTCGCGGACTCCGGTGCCGTACGGCTCGTACGGCCGCGCACGCCCTTCCGGCTGGAGGATCCCGCGCCCGCCTGGACGGCCCTCCGCGCCCCCGGCGCCTCGGATCTCGACGCGGCCCACCGTCTCCGTGCCGAGAACGATCGGCGGCTCGACGCCCTGTTCGCCGAGGCGGAGTTGCTGCTGACGCCGACGACGCCGAATGCGCCGCACGGTCACGAAGGGCCGGGTGACCGGTATTCCACCGCGCTCACCTGGGCGTTCAACCTGAGCGGGCATCCGGCGCTGACCATCCCGGCGGGTCTGGGAAGGGACGGTTGCCCGGTGGGGCTGCAGTTGGTGGCGCCGCACGGGCGGGAGGCGCTGTTGCTCGGTGTGGCGCGGGCGGCGGAGGCGTACGGGGCGCACGTCTGGACGAATGCATGCATGCGCATTTAATGTAGAGGCGTGTAATTGCCGCACGCCGATTATTTGGGGGATCCATGACGACCCGCCGCTTCCTGTTCGTGCTGGGCAGCAGCCGCGACGAGGGCAACACCGAACTGCTGGCACGCCGGGCGGCCGAGCAACTCCCCTCGGACGTCGAACAGCACTGGATCGACCTGGCCGAGCACGCACTGCCCGACTTCGTGGACCTGCGGCGCGACAGCGACCACGCCCGTCCCACCGAGGGCACTCCCGCGCTGCTGCTCGACGCCACGCTCGCCGCCACGGACATCGTGATCGCGTCGCCGCTGTACTGGTACTCCGTGTCCGCGCACACCAAGCGCTACCTCGACTACTGGTCGGGCTGGCTGCGCACCCCGGGCCTGGACTTCAAGGCGACCCTGGCCGGGCGCACCCTCTGGGGCGTCACCGCGCTCGCCGACCACGAGTTCTCCGTCGCCGACCCGCTGATCGGCACGCTGCGCAACTCGGCGGCGTACATGGGCATGCGCTTCGGCGGGGTCCTGCTGGGCAACGGCAGCAGGCGCGGTGACGTACTGAACGACGAGGGGGCGCTGACGCGGGCGAAGACCTTCTTCGCGGGCGAGGCACCGCTGGCGAGATTCCCGCACGAGACGGCGTGACCTCTATGCGCCGGCTCCCTACGCCGTGATGTCCTTCGCCGTGAATCGCGCCCAGGCCGCTGAGCCGAACACCGCCGCGTACAGGCCCTGCAGGCCGAGGTTCTTCACCAGGTCGTCGTAGTAGACCGGGTCGCGCATCAGGTCGGCGAAGGACAGCCAGTAGTGGGAGAAGAAGTACGGCTGGATCGCGTGGAGCTGGGGGATCTGGTCGAGGATCTGGACCGTGATCAGCAGGCCCACGGTCGTCGCCATCGCCGCGATGCCGCTGTTGGTGAGCGTCGAGACGAACAGGCCCAGGGCCGCGATCCCGATGAGGGACGCGGCGACGACCAGGGCGATGAACAGGGCCCGGCCCAGGCCGTCGGCGAAGCCGATCCGGGTGCCGGAGATCGTCGTCAGGTCGCCCAGCGGGAAGAGCAGCGCACCGACCGCCAGCGCCGAGGTCGCGACCACGAGGGTGGCCAGCAGGCAGAACGCCATCGTGGTCGCGTACTTGGTGAGGAGGAGGCGGGTACGGCCGGCGGGGGCGACCAGCAGGTAGCGCAGGGTGCCCGCGTTGGCCTCGCCGGCGATCGCGTCGCCCGCGACGACACCGACCGCCATCGGCAGGAAGAACGGGAGTGTCGCGGCCAGTGCCGTGAAGACGAGGAACAGCCCGTTGTTGGTGATCTGCGCGATGAACGCCGGTCCCTCGCCGCCGCCTCCGCCTCCGCCGGGACCGGCCGACGAACCGTCGCTGGTCTCGATCTTCACCGCGATCCCGACGAGGATCGGCACGGCCGCCAGCACGCCCAGCAGCGCGAGCGTGCGCCAGCGCCTCAGGGTGGTCAGCAGCTCGCTGCGCAGCAGACCGAAGGTCCACAACGGACTGGGTTTGCGCAGGGTTTCCGGCCGGTCCCCGGCGTGGGACTGCGGCACTGCTTCAGCCCGCGACATCGAACCCCTCCCCCGTGAGCGCCACGAACGCGTCCTCCAGGGAGGCCCGTTCGACGCCGAAGCCGCGCACGCGGACGCCCGCGGTGACCAACGCGGCGTTCACGTCGGCGAGGTCGCGCTCCGGAGGCTCGCCGGTCACCCGGTCCTCGGCGATCACGACGTCCCCGACGCCCTGTTCCTTCAGCACCCTGGCCGCCTCCCCCGCGTCCGGCGTGGTCACCACCAGCCTGCCCCGCGCGCCCGCCGCCAGCTCCGCCACCGGCCCCTGCGTGAGAAGCCGGCCCTGGGCCATCACCGCCGCATGGGTGCACACCTGCTCGATCTCGTCGAGCAGGTGGGAGGAGAGGAAGACGGTCGTGCCGTCGGAGGCCAGCTCCCGCACCAGGGAACGGATCTCCCGCATGCCCTGCGGGTCGAGGCCGTTGGTCGGCTCGTCGAGGACGAGCAGGCGGCGGGGCTGGAGCAGGGCGGAGGCGAGACCCAGCCGCTGCTTCATACCGAGGGAGTACGCCTTCGCCTTCTTGCCCCCGGCGGCCGTCAGGCCCACCCGGTCCAGCGCCGCGGCGACGCGCGTGCGCCGGGTGCGCGGATCGGCGACCGGGTCGGCGGCGTCGTAGCGCAGCAGGTTGTCGCGGCCGGAGAGGAAGCCGTACAGGGCGGGCCCTTCGATGAGCGCGCCGACGTGCGGCAGGACGGCGCGCGAGGCCCGCGGCATGGGGTGTCCCAGGACGCGGGCCGAGCCGGACGTGGGTGCGATGAGCCCCATCAGCATGCGGATGGTGGTCGTCTTCCCCGAGCCGTTCGGACCGAGGAAGCCGAAGACGCTGCCCTCCGGGACGGTCAGGTCCAGGCCGTCCACGGCGAGCTGTCCGCCGCGGTAGCGCTTGGTGAGCGCGCGGGTGGCGATGACGCCGTCGCGCGCGTCCGCCTCTTTCGGCTCCGTGGCGGACGGTTCGTCCATGACTCCCTCCCGCTTCCCGCTCTCCTGCTTTTCCGCTCTCCTGCTCTCCGCTCTCCTACTTTCCGGAGTTCGCCGCCTTCACCAGGGCGTCCTTGGTGACCGCGCCGACGTAGACCTTGCCGTCGTCGGTGATCAGGGCGTTGACCAGGCGGGTGGAGAACACCGTGCCCTTGCCGAACTTCCCGCTGACCTGGTCGCCGAGGGAGCCGAGGAACCCGCCGAGGTCACCGCCGGCTTCGGCGCCGGAGGGGACACTTTCGCCGCCGGTGTCGAAGGTGGCGACGGAGTTCCAGCCCTCGCCGAGGGTCTTCAGGCCGTCGAGCTCCTTGCCGAGGTCCTTCTCGGACTTCGGGCTCCGCTGCCCGCGGTCGGCGTGGTCGGCGTTCTCGTCCTCGGTGACCTTCGCGCCCTTCGGCGGGGCGAAGTCGAAGGTGGAGGCGGCCGGCTTGCTGAAGCTGACCTGCGTGAAGCCGGCGTCGACCACGGCCGCGCCGCCGCTCGCCGGAGTCAGCGTGAACTTCAGCGGCAGCCCGGTCTTCGCGTCCACGGCCACACTGATCGCGCCGACCGTGGTGCCGGACTGCTTCGGCTTGATGAGCAGCTTGTAGGCGTCCCGGCCGGCGACATGAACGGTGCCGTCGACGGTGACGGAAGTCGTGTCGTCGACCGACTTCAGGGCCTCCTCGGTGAGGTCCTTGGGAGTGGCGGGGACGTCTTCCCGCTTCTCACTCTTGTCGCTCTTGCCGTTCTTCTCCGCGCTTTCGGAGGCGGTGCCGTGGTAGACCTCGTTGGACTTGCTGTCGTAGCCCCAGACGTCCTTGCCGTTGTGGATCAGGCTGTACTCGGCGGCGTTCTCCAGGAGCGAGAGCTTCTGCCGTTCGGGGCCGTCGGCGGCGACGCGCAGGGTGTGCGTGCCGGAGGCCAGTTCGGTGAGCTTGGCGGACGGGTCCGCGGACGAGCCGTCGCCCTCGCCGGACCGCGTGGCGCCGGAAAGCAGGCCGCTCTCCAGTCCGCCGAGGTCGGGCAGGCCCAGGTCGGTGCTGATCTTCACGGTGCCGGACAGCTGCTGCACGTCCGACTGGGCGATTTTCTCGATGAGTTGCTGCGCGCTGACCTTCGGCAGGTCGGGGTCACCGGAGTCGGCGAGCGCCGGGACCAGCCCGATGGTCGCCGCCGCCACCCCCATGACCGCGACCGGGACGACGTACCTCGCGGCCTTGCGCCGTCCGGAGCGCAGGTCGTCGCCCTCCCCGGCGGTCGTGCTGTCATCGGATGCGTACGGTGCCATGTGTGCCTTACCTCCGTCGTCGGCGGCGGCTGCCCATCCCGCGTGTCCGTCTTCCACCCCGGGCAGCCATTCTCACCCGAATCGGTGAGGAGTGGTGATTTCCGTGGTGTCCATCTGACCAAATCCGCCGGGGGGTTGCGTCAACCCGCGGACTCAACTCCATGTACGCCTGCGGTATGACATGAGGAGGCGGCGCCTCCCCCGACCCGTAGGGGTCGTACGGGTGACGCCGCCGCGCGGGCCGAACAGCTCGGCCCTTCAGGAACAGGCGACCGACACGGCATCGGTGACGTGACGCACATCACATACCTTGGGTGCTCCGAGAGAACCGAAGGCCCTAGCCGGCCCGGTGCACCACCGCGTCGCACAGCTCCATCAGGGCGACCTTCGCGTCGCACTCCTTCAGCGGCACCAGTGCGGCCCGGGCCTCCTTCGCGTACCGCACCGTGTCCTGCCGCGCCTGCTCCAGCGCGGGGTGCGCCCGCAGGGCCGCCAGCGCCTCGGCGTGCCGGGCGTCGTCGGTCAGGTCGGAGTCCAGCAGCTCGCACAGGGCGATGTCCTCGGACAGCCCGAGCCGGGCCGCCCGCTCGCGCAGCCGCAGCACCGGAAGGGTCGGGATGCCCTCGCGCAGGTCCGTCCCCGGCGTCTTGCCCGACTCGTGCGAGTCGGAGGCGATGTCCAGCACGTCGTCCGCGAGCTGGAAGGCGACCCCCAGCCGCTCGCCGTACTGCGTCAGGACGTCGACCACGGTCTCGTCGGCGCCGGACATCATCGCGCCGAACCGGCAGGAGACCGCGACCAGCGAGCCGGTCTTGCCGCCCAGCACGTCCAGGTAGTGCTCGACCGGGTCGCGCCCGTCCGTGGGGCCCGCCGTCTCCAGGATCTGGCCCGTGACCAGCCGCTCGAACGCCTCCGCCTGGACCCGGACCGCCTCCGGCCCCAGGTCGGCCAGGATGTGCGAGGCCCGCGCGAACAGGAAGTCGCCGGTGAGGACCGCGACGGAGTTGCCCCAGCGCGTGTTCGCACTGTCCACCCCGCGCCGCACATCGGCCTCGTCCATCACGTCGTCGTGGTACAGCGTGGCGAGGTGGGTCAGCTCCACGACCACCGCCGACGGCACGATCCCCGGCGCGTACGGGTCACCGAACTGCGCCGCGAGCATCACCAGAAGTGGCCGAAAACGCTTCCCCCCCGCTCGCACGAGGTGCTGCGCGGCTTCCGTGATGAAGGGGACCTCGCTCTTGGTGGCTTCGAGCAAACCTTCCTCGACGGCCGCCATTCCGGCCTGGACATCGGCTTCCAGAACCTGGTCCCGCACGCTCAGCCCGAACGGCCCGACGACGGTCACGAGGGGTCTCCTGTCTGCTGGTGTCTACCGGCGCTTACATGGTTTGTCGATAGGTCGCTGCCATCACTCAAGTCAGCGTATCCGGTCACCTTTCGATCACTGATGCCCCCCGCCCCTCCCACCGGCTACGTCGCTCGGGCGGGAGACGCCGGAAGTTTCCATACCGTCCGGTCGGTACGAAATCGGACTGCATGTCTTTGATCGTCCGATACGGCGGGACATTCATCGGCTTACCCGCGAGCAGGGATTCATGTCATCCAGCCATGGACGCGCTGCGCCCGATTTGCCGCAATTGATTTCTCAATTCCCCTTGGTGGCATATGAGCTGAGGATGCGCGCGCAGTGAATTGGGTCACGTGCGGGTTTATTCGGACACTTCACCGCACGCCACCTTCCCCCTTTGCCAGTCACCGAGTTGAGCCTTGGCAGCCGCAAAGGATCAAGTGCCCCATACGCCTCAGACCAAGGTCAATGGGGCGAGACGTGTATCCACTACTTGTTCCCGACATGTGCTCTCGCATACGTTCCCGGCCTGTCGGGCGGACGCCGAATCCTGCCGCCGCCCGCCGCAACCCATCGACGAACTCACTCACGTACGGCAGGAGCGGGGGACCCAGGTAAGTCGCCGGGCCGGGCATCGCACCGGACCGGCTCGGGGTGAAGCCACGTCGCCGTTCGGCGGCCGGCCGGGCATCTCCCAGCCCGAACCCGACAGCTCACCTCGCAGGCGACGGAGAGGAATTCGCCATGCCCGCTGCCGGCCTGCCCCGCCGCACCCGCACGTCCCGCCTCGTTCGCACCCTCGCCGTCGCCGGCACCGGCGCCGCCGTGCTCGCGCTGCCGCTCATCGGCGCGACCAGTGCCTCCGCCGCCACCCCGACCGTGACGAGCGCTTCGGTCATGGGGTACCCGAACAACCTCGACGGCTGGATCCGCGGGTCGCTCGCCATCATGGCCGAGCGGAACATCCCCGGTTCCTACGACGGGATCTACCGCAACATCATGCGTGAGTCCTCGGGCAACCCCGACGCCATCAACCTGTGGGACTCCAACGCGGCCGCCGGCACCCCGTCCAAGGGCCTCCTCCAGGTCATCGACCCGACGTTCCAGGCCTACCACGTGCCCGGCACGTCGTTCGACCCGTACGACCCGATCGCGAACATCACGGCGGCCTGCAACTACGCGGCGGCCCGCTACGGCTCGATCGACAACGTCTTCGGCGCGTACTAGTAGTCGGCGCGTATCAGAGCGCCCTGTCCCCTCCCCCGTCAGGCCTGGCGGGGGAGGGGGCCCCTGCCCGTAGCCCTCGCGGATTCCGGGCAGGGGGCCCCTCCCCCGTCAGGCCTGGCGGGAAGCACCCCCGGTCGAGCCTGACGGGAGGCACCGGTCGGGCCTGACGGGAGGCAACCGGTCAGGCCTGACGGGAGGCAACCGGTCAGGCCTGGCGGGAAGCCCCCTCCCCGTCAGGCCTGTGGGAACAGTCTTTCGAGGACGACGGCGATGCCGTCGTCCTCGTTCGACGTGGTGACCTCGTCGGCCATGGCCTTGAGTTCGGGGTGGGCGTTGGCCATCGCGACGCCACGGGCCGCCCAGTCGAACATGGGGATGTCATTGGGCATGTCCCCGAAAGCGATCGTGTCCGCCGGGCTCAGGCCCAGGTGCTCGGCGGCCAGCGCCAGGCCCGTTGCCTTGGTGATGCCGCACGGCTGGAGTTCGACGGTCCCCGGTCCCGACATGGTGACCGTCGCGAGGGAGCCGACCACTCCGCGCGCCGTCGCAGCCAACTCGTCGTCGGACAGGTCGGGATGGCGCAGCAGGACCTTGCTGATCGGCGCGCACCACAGGTCGGCGCGCCGTCCGACCCGCACGGCGGGAAGGGTCGGGTGGGGCATCAGATACCCGGGCTCGATGAGCGTGAGCCCGTCGACGCCATCCTGGTCGACCGCGGCGTACACCTGGCCCACCTCGGCCTCGACCTTCTCGAGAGCTGTCTCCGCCAACTCCCGGTCCAGGGTGACCGACCACAGCAGACGGCCCGCGCCGGCGTCGTAGACCTGTGCGCCCTGCCCGCACACCGCGAGCCCCCTGCTGCCGAGGTCGTCGAGGAGCGGACGCACCCGGGGCGCCGGCCGTCCCGTCACGACGAGGTGCTGGGCACCCGCCCGTGCCACCCGCGCGAGCGCGGCGAAGGACCGGTCGGAGACGGTGTCGTCGCCGCGCAGCAGCGTTCCGTCCAGGTCGGTGGCGATGAGTGAGTACGCGGTGCGCTCGTCAGATGCGGTGGGTGCGGCCATGATCAGAGAATACGGACAGGACACGCCCCTCGACTCAGCGCGAACCGGACGACGACGGCTCCCACCGCAGCCCCGCCGCGCCTTTCAACTCCCCTGCCGTGGTCGGGTTTTCACCCCCAGGTGGTGCCCGCAGGCTCCTTGATGGTGGTGTTGATCCGGTTGAACATGTTGGTGAGGGAGATGGTGAGGAGCAGAGCGGACAGCTGCTTCTCGTCGAAGTGGTCGGCCACCTCGTCCCACAGCGCGTCCGGCACCGACTCCTCGGACCGGTCCGCGAGCCGCGTCATCGCCTCCGCCAGCCTCAGCGCGACGCGCTCGGCGTCGTCGAAGAACGGGGCATCGCGCCAGGCGGCGACGGACGCGATGCGCTCCTCGCTCGCACCCCCCTTGCGCAGGTTCTGCGTGTGCGCGTGAACGCAGGCACTGCACCCGTTGATCTGACTGGCTCGCAGCCCGACTATCTCGGCGACCTCCTGGGGGAGGTCGCCCTCCCCGATCGCCTGGAGGAGGCTGCCGATGCCCTTCATGGCGCCGGGGAGGACATTGGCGGGGTTCTGCATGCGAGCCTGCATGGTCTTTCTCCTGCGTCAGTGGTCAGTCGCCGTTGGTGAGGCGCTTTCACTGCACTGACGGAGCGGAGAAGGCCGGTGTGACAGGCCTGCCGGTGTGACAGGCCTGCCGACGTCAGCCGGAGATTTCTTTCTTCCGGGAGTCTTCCGGGAGTCTTCCGGGATTCCCTTCTACCAGCGTCCGGCTCAGCCGTGCGCCGACGCGAGATGCCGCGCCAGCCTCGGCGAGGCGAACTCCGTGCCGCACACGAACCGCATCACCGGGCCGTACGACGCCGCGGCCGGCAGCCCCGTGAAGTACAGCCCCGGCACGGACGACACGTATCCCGCGCCCAGCTTCGGTGTCCCGCGGCTGACCGCGAGTTCGGTGCGCAGCTCATGGCCGAGGAAGTCCATCGCGGCGAGGTCGACGCGATAGCCCGTCGCCGCGACGACGTGGTCGGCGGACAGCCGCTCCGTGCGGCCGCCGTGGGTGCGGACCGTCAACGTCGTACCGTCCTGCGCCGCATCCGCCCGTACGACCCGGTCCACCTCGCTGACCTGCACCTTGCCCTCGAACCGGTCGCGCAGCCACCACGCACCGAGCGGCCCGAGAACACGACGGACCAGGTAGTGGCGGGCCTGGGCCGGCAGCTGGCGGTAGGGGTGCGGGTAGTAGGTCAGCGCCCACAGCGACCAGGCCCGTCCGAAGGGCGACTCGGGGCGCAGCCTGGGCTGGTGCCACGGGGGCGCGCCGAAGGCGACCCGGCCGCGCCCGCGCGAGACCACCCGCACCTGTGCGCCCGCCTCCGCCGCCAGCGCCGCCGTCTCCAGCGCGGACTGGCCCGCGCCGACGACGATCAGCTCGCGGCCGGAGAAGCGGGTGAGGTCGTGGTGCTGGGAGCTGTGGGAGACCGGGCCCGTGGGAGCGGGTCCGTCGGCCGCGGCCGTGGCCAGCTCCGGAGGCAGGTGGGCCAGCCCGGACAGGCCGGTGGCGACGACGACCGCCCGCGCGGTGAACAACTCGCCGGAGTCCAGCTTCAGTTCGAAGCCCCCGGCCCGGCTGCGGTCCACGGACACGACCCGCACCCGCTCCAGTTCGGGCACCAGCTTCTGCTGGAACCACTCCCCGTAGTCGATGAAGGTCTCGACGGGAATGATGTCCTCGTCGGTCACCAGCCGCCGTGTCCCGGCCGCGTCGCAGTAGTCGGCCAGGGTGTGGCCGTGCTGCGGGGCGTCGATGTTGGAGGCCACCGGGGTCGACTTCAGGAGCATGCCCGCGGGCATGTGGTCGCGCCAGCTCACCATGGGGTCGCCGAAGACACGGACGGGCAGGCCACGCGCCCTCAGATGGGCGGCGGTCGACAGGCCGAAGGGCCCGGCGCCGATGACTGCTACCGGTTGGATCACGAAGTCCCTCCCCAGGACGTCTTGCCTACTTCGTGGAGTTGCCGTTGCCGCGGCGGTTGGTCCGCCACAACTGATGGAGATGCTTCGCGCCCGGCCGCACGAAGCGCGCGAGCATCGTGAAGAACGGCCGCAGGTCGTCACCCGCCAGCCAGGCCAGTTCCGTCCCGCTCGCCCGCCGGGGCGCGTGCGGCGTCGTGTAGCCGCTGCGGCGGTAGGCGAGGAGGGCGGGCAGGTCGATGTTCTCCACGATGTACCGGTGGCCGGCTCGCTGTTCCCCCTCCGGAACGGTGCGCCCGGTCAGATCCAGATGCATGGCGCGGACCACGTCCACCCCCGACTCGTTCTCGAAGAGCCGGAACTGGGCGCCCATGCGCGGGTTGAAGTCGAGGAGCTTGTACCGCCCGTCGCGGCGGTCGAAGCGCAGGTCCAGGTCGATGATTCCGGTAAAGCCGATCTGCTTGATGAAACGCGCGGCGAGATCCGCGAGTTCCGGGTTGTCGACCACGTACGCGTTCGCCGTCATGCCCGCGTGCGGCGGCCAGGAACGGACCTTCACACCGGTGAACATGGCGAGCGGGGTCGAGTCCTGGTCGAAGTAGGCGTGCACGATCCAGTCCTCGGCGTCCTCCCGGGGCAGGTACTCCTGGAGGATCACCCCGGGGTCCCGGCCCCAGCCGCGGGCCAGGGCGAGCAGGCCCTCGCGGGTGGCGATCCTGGTCGTGCCGTTCACCGCGGGCCGTTCGCGCCGTACGAACGCCTCGCGGTTCTTGGCCACCACCGGGAAGGGTGCCTTCTCCGCGAAGGCGACGATGTCGTCGTACGACTGCGGGAAGGCGGCCTGCGGGCTCGGTATGCCGTGCTCCACGCACAGCTGGTGCAGCCCCTGCTTGCTGGCGAGGCGGCGCGGCAGCCCCGGGTCGACACGTGGGAAGAGGAAGGACTCCTTGAGGACGTCCTGGTGTTCGGCGATGAGGACGGCGGCCTCCTCGTCGGTGGGCACGAGGACGGCCGGCCGGCCGATCCGGCGCCCGATCCGCAACAGCCCGTCCACCAGCCGGTCCGGTTCCTCGGTGCCCGTCGTCGGCCACACGAACGCGCGCTCCAGGTATCGGGAGACGGCCGCGGGCGTGTACCGGTCCTCCGCGATCGCGTACATCGGGACCCCCAGCCGGCCCAGGCTGCGGATCGCACCGACGCCGCCGTGGTGCAGCGGATAGTCACCGAACTTGACGATCAGGCCCGGAACGTCCCGATCGGGTTCGAACGGCACACTGACGGCATGACTGGCCACGGGTCCCCCCACGTGTCCCCACGGACCGGACCCACCCCGTCCGTGTCCCCCCAAAGGACGCTAAGCCGGAATTACCCCCTCCCACAAGCCCAATTCGGACATTGCAAACTCTTTAGACACTGCCCAAGAGCGTCTTTGGACACTGCCCAAGAGCGGCAACTCGGCCGTAACGTGTGGCGCGGCCACATGACGGTATGCGGCACACACATGGTTCGCGACACATGGTGAGAGTGAGGCAGCCACCCCATGCCCCCCTTCGACGTCTCCGAGGGCGACCCCTTCGGTCCGCACAACCTTCCGTACGGCGTCTTCACCCCCGCCGGCTCCGATCCGGCCGACCGCAGGGTCGGTGTCCGCCTCGGCGACCACGTCCTCGACGCGGGCGCGGCCGCACACGCACTCGGCTCGCCGTACGCCTCCCTGCTCGCCCGGCCCTCGCTGAACCCGCTCCTCGCCGCCGGTCGCACGGCCTGGTCGGACGTGCGGCGCGCGCTGACAGCCTGGGTGACGGTGCCCTCGCACCAGGACGTCATCGAACCGCTCTTCCACCCCCTGTCCTCGGTGACCCTGCATCTGCCTTTCGAGGTCGCGGACTACGTCGACTTCTACGCCTCCGAGAACCACGCCCGGAACGTGGGCCGCATCTTCCGCCCGGACGCGGCGGACTCCCTGACCCCGAACTGGAAGCACCTGCCGATCGGTTACCACGGCCGCTCCGGCACGGTGGTCGTCTCCGGCACGGACGTCATCCGGCCGTCGGGCCAGCGCAAGGCCCCTTCCGACCCGGAGCCGGTCTTCGGCCCGTCGGTGCGCCTGGACATCGAGGCCGAGGTCGGCTTCGTGGTCGGGGTGCCCTCGCACCGGGGGAAGCCGGTGGGGCTGTCCGCCTTCCGTGAGCACGTCTTCGGGTTGTTCCTCCTCAACGACTGGTCCGCGCGGGACGTCCAGGCCTGGGAGTACGTCCCCCTCGGCCCGTTCCTCGGCAAGTCCTTCGCCACGTCGGTGTCCGCGTGGATCACCCCGCTCGACGCGCTGGAGGAGGCACGGGTGGCGCCCCCGCAGCGCACCCACCCGCTGCTGCCGTATCTGGACGACTCGGAGGAGGAGCCCGGCGGCTACGACCTGCGGATCTCCGTCGCCATCAACGGCCATGTCGTCTCCGAGCCCCCCTTCTCCACCATGTACTGGACGGCCGCCCAGCAACTCGCCCACATGACCGTCAACGGCGCCTCCCTGCGCACCGGCGACCTCTACGGCTCGGGAACGGTGAGCGGCCCCACCGAACGTGAGCGCGGCTCCCTGCTGGAACTGACGTGGAACGGACGCGACCCCCTCGAACTGCCCGACGGCAAGCGCACCTTCCTGGAGAACGACGACGTGGTGACCCTGTCGGCCTGGGCCCCCGGCCCTGGTGGTGTCCGGGTGGGCCTGGGCGAGGTCACCGGGCGGATCCTGCCGGGGTGAGCCCGCCGAGCGCGCATCGGGCTGACTCCATGGGCGCCCACCGTCATACTGGCGGTGGGCGCCCATGGACGAGGCCGCCCACCGCGCGGTGAGCCGCGCCCTCCGCACACGTGAACCACACCCCCGTACGTCGCAGTGCCTCACTCCTCCCGCCTTCCGACCAGGATCCGGAGCCCGTGGCATGACTGTCTGCCTGCTCCTGCTGAGCGCCGTCGCCCTGACGTCCGCCGTGCCGGTCCCGCGTGCGCTGACCCGGGCGGTGTGGCCGGAGCGGGAACCCGTGGTGGCGCTGTGGGTGTGGCAGTGCCTGGTAGCCACCGTGCTGCTGTGTTGCCTGACCGCTCTGGTCCTGGGCGCGGCCGCCGTCTTCCACACCGTCCGCGTCCATGTCTTCGCACCCGCGCCGACGGCGGTGACCGAGGCGTACGACCTGTCCACCGCGCCGCTCTGGGCGGCCGCCCTCACCCTGTTGCTGGCCTGTGGTGCCGCGTGGACCACCGCCATGCTCGCCCGTGAGCTGGTCGAGGCGCGCCGCCGCCGCGGCAGGGCCCGCGCCCACCTGCGCGAACGCGCCCCCGACCTGCCCGCAGGGCTGGGGCCGGCTCGCGGTCCCCTGCTGGTGCTGGAGGACGAGTATCCCGACGCCTGGTGGCTGCCCGGCCACCCGCCCCAGCTGATCGTCACCACCGGAGCCCTGCACCGCCTCACCGCCCACCAGCTCGACGCGGTCCTCACCCATGAGCGCGGCCACGCCCGCGCCCACCACGACTGGCTCCTGCACCTCTCCACGGCCCTGGCCACCGGCTTCCCCCGTATCCCTCTCTTCGCCCACTTCTGCGACCAGACGCACCGCCTGGTCGAACTCGCCGCCGACGACACGGCCTCCCGCCGCTGCGGCCACCTGACGACGGCCCTGGCCCTGATCGAGCTGAACCAGCACCGCGGTGTCCTGTCCTGCGCCTCCAGCCACCGCCTCCTCGGCGAACGCGTCGACCGTCTCCTCGAACCGCCCCCACGCCTGGGCCGCAGGGACCGGGCCCTGACGACGACGGTGGCCGCGCTGGTGCCGTTGCTGCCCCTGCTCATCACGTTCGCCCCCGGGCTGACGGCACTCACGTAGCCGGGCCGCTGCGACACGGGCGAACGCGCCCCCGGGTGGGGCAGAAGGTGGCAGATCTTGCTCACCGTTCAGAGAAACAGCAGGTCAGCTCCTTATCTGACGCCTCGAAGACTGGCGCAACACTTCCGCAACACCACTATCCCTACCGGGTAGATATGGTTCCGGCATGCCGCCCACCGACCGCATCCGAGACCACGCCGGCCAGGGCGCGACCACCGTCGCCGCCCACCGTGCGCGGCGTCGGTTGCGCGCCGATCAGGCACGGCAACTCGCCGACCTCCTCCGCCACCAGATCCTCACCGGCGGCTTCGCGGCCGGCACCCTGCCGCACGAGACCATCCTCGCCACCGACTACCGCGCCTCCCGCAACACCGTCCGCCAGGCCCTCGACCTCCTCCGCGCGGAGGGGCTCGTGGAACGCCAGCCCGGCGTCGGCACGGTGGTCGTGGCCCAGAAGTACCCCCACGGACTCGACCGCCTGATGGGCCTCGCGGAAACCCTGCGCGAGCACGGCAACGTCACCAACGAGGTCCGCACCATGGGCCCCGTCCCCGCACCCGCACCGGTGGCCGACCGCCTCCGTGTCCCAGCCGGCGCCGACGTCCTCTACATCGAGCGTCTGCGCCGCCTGAACGGCCTTCCCCTCTCCCTCGACCTCACCTATGTCCCCCTCGACATCGGCACCACCCTCCTCGACTGCGACCTGGAGAACACCGATGTCTTCCGCCTCCTGGAATCCATCACCGGCCGGCCCCTCGGCCACGCCGAGATCACCCTGGAGGCGGTGAGCGCGGACGCCAACTCCGCCGCCGTACTGGAGGCCCCGCGCGGTGCGGCCGTCCTGATGCTGGAACGGCTCACGCACCTCGCCGACGGCCGGCCCGTCGACCTGGAGTTCATCCGCTTCCGCGGCGACCGCATCACGATGAGCGGTCTGCTGCACCGCTCCTGCTGACACCCTCATCGCCCTTCCCCTCCCCTCGCCTTCCCTCGTACCGCGCTTCACCCCTTCATCGTTCGGCAGGACCTCACCGGTTCACAGTCGCGCGGGAAATCTCAGGAAATCTCTGGAGACCGCCATGCCCTTGGTGCCCCAGCGGGCCGACGTGCCCGTGACCATCGACGAGTCGAAGTGCATCGACGGCTGCACGCTCTGCGTGGACATGTGTCCGCTGGACTCCCTCGCCATCGACGAGAGCAACGGCAAGGCGTACATGCACGTCGACGAGTGCTGGTACTGCGGCCCGTGCGCGGCCCGCTGTCCCACCGGAGCCGTCACGGTCAACATGCCCTATCTGCTCCGGTGAGAGGCCCCCGTCCCATGAAGCACAAAGCACTCCTCGCCGCCTCCCTCCTGGTCCTGCCCCTCACCGCCTGCGGCGGCAACGCGGCGGCCGGAGGTGACGGCTCCACGGTCACGGTGACCGTCGGTTACCAGTCCAAGACCATCAACACGGTCACGGCGGGCACCCTGCTCCGTTCGCTCGGCTACTTCGAGAAGCAGCTCAACGCCCTCCACGACGGCCACACCTACAAGGTCGCCTGGCAGGACTACGCCACCGGCGCCCCCATCACCGCCCAGATGACCGCCGGGAAGATCGACATCGGCTCGATGGGCGACTTCCCGCTGCTCATCAACGCGGCCCGGGGCAAGCAGCTCAACCGCCCCACCCACCTGGTCTCGGTCACCGGTTACAACCTCCGCGGCGGCCTCAACACCATCGTCACCGCGCCCGGCTCCAAGCTCACCTCCCTGAAAGACCTCAAGGGCAAGAAGGTCTCGACGAGCGTCGGCTCCGCAGCAGACGGCACCCTCGTGCGGGCCCTCCAGCGCGCCGACATCGACCCGGAGAGGGGCATCGAAAAGCTCAACCAGCAGCCCGCGGTGGGCGCCTCGGCCCTCGCCGGAGGCAGCGTGGACGCGCTCTCCCAGTTCGTCGCCTGGCCCGGCCTGCTCGCCTTCCAGGGCAAGGCGAAGGCGCTCTACGACGGGGCCCAGCTCGACCTGCCGACCTTCCACGGCGTCACCGCACGCGAAGACTTCGCGAAGGAGCGCCCGGCCGTGCTGGAGGCGTTCCTGAAGGCCCAGGCGGAGGCGACCGACTACCTCAACGACCATCCCGTGGACGCCGCCGAGAAGGTCGCGAAGGCCACCGGCCTGCCCGCCGAGGTCGTCTACCTCTACAACGGCGCCCACGGCATCTCCACCTTCGACCCGGCCGTCAAGCCGCAGCTCGTCTCCGCCCTGAGGGAGGACGTGTCCGTCCTGAAGGCCGCCAAACTGACCGGCGACGTCGACGTGGACTCCTTCGTCGACGACCAGTACGTCAAGAAGGCCCTCGGCTCGTCCTACGCCAAGCAGCTCTCGTCCGCGCCCCCGCCGGCCGCGAGCGAGGTGTGGCCGAAGGGCGCAGCCCGGACGCAGACCTTCAAGACACCCGCCGAACTGCTCCGCTACGTCGCCGGGCACCGTGACGGCATCCGCGCGGCCTACGTCCCCGACGCCACCACCGGCACCCTCTGGTTCGCCGACAAGGCGGTGTGGGTGGCCGACGGCGACCAGCTGCTGCCCTTCGTCGCCCCGGAAACCGCCCAGGCGTACGTCGCCGGCCACGGCGGAGCGCGCGTCATCACGTACGACGACGCTCTGGGGCATGCCTCATGACCGGCGCGCCCCGGTACCGGCCCCCGGTCGGCCGGTACGCGCTGCGGGCGGCCGCCCTCGCCGCCGCCCTCGGCCTCTGGCAGCTCCTGACCAGCCTGGACGTCGACCTCTGGCTGCGCTTCTCGCAGTTCCCCACGGTCACCGACGTGGCCCGCGCCTTCGCCGACCGCCTGTCCGGGCCCGACTACTGGACGGACCTCACCGACAGCCTCACCCGTATCGTCACCGGCTTCCTGCTGGCCGCCGTGCTGGGCGTGGCCACCGGCGTGCTCGTGGCCCGCTCGCGGCTCGCCGAGGACCTGCTCGGCCCGATCCTGGAAGTCGTCCGCCCGATCCCGGCGATCGCTCTGGTCCCCGTCGCGATCCTCCTGTTCCCCTCCAACGAACAGGGCATCGTCTTCATCACCTTCACCGCCGCCTTCTTTCCCGTGCTGGTCTCCACCCGGCACGCGGTGCGCGCGCTGACCCCCGTGTGGGAGGAGGCGGTGCGGACCATGGGCGGCGGCCGGTGGCGCATCCTCTGTTCGGTGATCCTGCCGGGGGCCCTGCCCGGCATCTTCGGCGGCCTGTCCGTCGGCATCGGCGTCTCGTGGATCTGTGTGATCTCCGCCGAGATGATCTCCGGCCAGTACGGCGTCGGCTACCGCACCTGGCAGGACTACACGATCGTCAACTACCCGGGTGTGTTCGTCGGCATGGTCACCATCGGCGTACTCGGCTGGCTCACCTCCACGACCGTGGAACTCCTGGGCCGCCGCCTGACCCGCTGGCTGCCACGCACCTCGTACGTGCCCGGCGCCCGGGTCCGAACCGTCCCGCCCACGCGGCCGCAGCCCACCCCGAAGAACGCACCCAAGGCCGAGGAGACGCGCGATGAGCACCTCGTCTGAGACGCAGACAGTCCCTGCCACGGGGGCGAGTGCACCGGCGCCCGCGCGCGGCACCCGCCTCACCCTCCGCGCCACCACGCTGGGCCGCCCGGACGCTCCCGCCCTCGCCGACGTCGACCTGGACGTCGCCCCCGGCGAGATCCTCACCGTCGTCGGCCCCTCGGGCTGCGGCAAGTCCACCCTTCTGCGCACCCTGGCGGGCCTGCTGTCCCCGCTCGCCGGGGAGATCGCCCAGGACGGACGCCCGCTGCGGGGCCCGTCCTCCGACCGCGCCCTGGTCTTCCAGGAGGACGCCCTCCTCCCCTGGCGCACCCTGCGCGCCAACGTGGAACTCCCGCTGGCCATCCGCGGTGTGGCGCGCGCCGAGCGCCGCGCGCAGGCCGAGACGTGGCTGGCCCGGGTCGGACTCGCCGAGCACGCCCGCCATCTGCCGCACCGCGTCTCCGGCGGCCAGCGCCAGCGCGCGCAGCTCGCCCGCGCCCTGGCCGGACACCCGCGCGCCGTTCTCATGGACGAACCGTTCGGCGCGCTCGACGCGCAGACCCGCGCCGGCATGCAGGACCTGCTGGTGGACGTGTTGCGCGGGACGGGCGCGACCGTCGTCTTCGTCACCCACGACGTGGACGAGGCGCTGTTCCTCGGCGACCGCGTGGCCCTCCTCGGCGCGGGCGGCCTCCTCGCAGTACGGCACGTACCGCGCCCGCGCGAGCGCACGGCGCACGACGCCCCCGCGCGCGTGGCCCTGCGGCGCGACGTCCTGACCTCTTTCGGTACGTGAAAGGCATCCTGGTGGCTACCCCGGACACCCCCCTGCGGATCCCCGAGATCGGCGACGCCGAGGAACTGACCTGCGACGTCCTCGTCATCGGCGGCGGCACCGCCGGCACCATGGCGGCCCTCACCGCCGCCGAGCACGGCGCAAACGTGCTGCTCCTCGAGAAGGCCCACGTCCGCCACTCCGGCGCGCTCGCCATGGGCATGGACGGCGTCAACAACGCGGTCATCCCCGGCCGCGCCGAGCCCGACGACTACGTCGCCGAGATCACCCGCGCCAACGACGGCATCGTCGACCAGTCCACCGTCCGCCAGACCGCCACCCGAGGCTTCGCCATGGTGCAGCGGCTGGAGTCGTACGGCGTGAAGTTCGAGAAGGACGAGCACGGCGAGTACGCCGTCCGCCAGGTCCACCGCTCCGGCTCCTACGTGCTGCCTATGCCGGAGGGCAAGGACGTCAAGAAGGTCCTGTACCGGCAGCTGCGGCGGCGCGAGATGCGCGAGCGGATCCGGATCGAGAACCGGGTGATGCCGGTGCGCGTGCTGACGGCGGGCGAGGGCGCGGACCGGCGGGCCGTGGGCGCCGCGGGCTTCAACACCCGGACCGGGCAGTTCGTCACCGTCCGCGCCGGCGCGGTGGTCCTCGCCACCGGCGCCTGCGGCCGCCTGGGCCTGCCCGCCTCCGGCTACCTGTACGGCACGTACGAGAACCCGACCAACGCGGGCGACGGCTACGCCATGGCGTACCACGCGGGCGCCGAGCTGACCGGCATCGAGTGCTTCCAGATCAACCCGCTGATCAAGGACTACAACGGTCCCGCCTGCGCGTACGTCGCCAACCCCTTCGGCGGCTACCAGGTCAACCGGCACGGCGAACGCTTCGTCGACTCCGACTACTGGTCGGGCCAGATGATGGCCGAGTTCGCGGCGGAGGTCGCCTCGGACCGCGGCCCGGTCTACCTGAAGCTGAGCCACCTGCCGGAGGAGTCGGTCTCGGCGCTCGAGTCGATCCTGCACTCCACCGAACGCCCCACCCGCGGCACCTTCCATTCCGGCCGGGGCCACGACTACCGCACCCACGACGTCGAGATGCACATCTCCGAGATCGGCCTGTGCGGCGGCCACTCGGCCTCCGGCGTACGCGTCGACGACCACGCCCGCACGACCGTCCCCCGCCTGTACGCCGCCGGCGACCTCGCCTGCGTCCCGCACAACTACATGATCGGCGCGTTCGTCTTCGGGGACCTCGCGGGCGCGGACGCGTCCCAGTACCCGGCGTACGACGGGGAGCTGCCTCTTGACCAGCTCCGGGAGGCCCACGAGCTGGTCTACCGCCCGCTGCGCAATCCGGGCGGCCCGCCGCAGCCTCAGGTCGAGTACAAGCTGCGCCGCTTCGTGAACGACTACGTGGCCCCGCCGAAGTCCGGTGCCCGCCTCTCCCTGGCTCTGGAGGCCTTCGAGCGGATGCGGGACGACATCGCGGAGATGGGTGCGGGCACCCCGCACGAGCTGATGCGGTGCGCGGAGGTCACCTTCATCCGCGACTGCGCGGAGATGGCCGCGCGTGCCTCCCTGGCCCGCACGGAGTCCCGCTGGGGCCTCTACCACGACCGCCTCGACCACCCCCAGCGCGACGACGCCTCCTGGTTCCACCACCTCGACCTGCACAAGTCCCCCTCCGGTGCGATGAAGTTCACGGCCCGTCCCGTGGCTCCCTATCTGGTTCCGATCGACGAGTTCACCCCGGTCGGCGGCCCCTCCCGTCACCTCGGCGAGGTCCACCCGGAGCAGGTGGCCATGGCGGGCGCACGGGAGGTGGCGCCGGTGGCGAGGGGCCAGGAGACCGCCACGCCCGCCGGCACCCCTCACCTCGAGACCGACGTGGAGATGCCGACCTCACCGCGCCTCGTCGCTCTCCTCGCCCTCGCGGAGGAGGAACCCGAACTCTCCGCCCTCACCTCCTACTTGACCGACCCCGAGCCCGCCGTCCGCCGAACGGCCGTCACCGTCCTGACGGAGACCGTGCCGCCGGGAACCGGCCCGGCGCTCGCCACGGCTCTCCGCGACACCGACGCCGGCGTGCGCGCCGCCGCTGCGGCCTCACTGCGCGAACTCGTCGAGACGCTGCCGCCCGAGCCCGCCCTGCGCGACCGCCTCGCCGATGCGGTGACCAGCGGCGCCGACCCGATCGTGCGTGCCACGGCCCTGGACGTCCTGCGCGCCCTGCGCCTGGGCGACGCCGCCCTCTTCAGGCCCGCCCTCACCGACTCGGACACCTCCGTCCGCATCGAGGCCGTCCGCGCCCTCGTCTCGGTCGACGCGGTCGCCCCTCTCGCCGAGTCCGCCCCCACCGACCCCTCCCGCGAGGTCCGCGTTACGTTCGCCAAGGCGCTGGGGACACTGGCGGCGGGGGTCGGCGGGTCGGGCGAGGCTTTGGCGGGGGTCGGCGCGTCGGGCGAGGCTTTGGCGGGGGTCGGTGGATCGGGTCGGGCTTCGGATGGAACCGGTGACTCAGGTCGGGCTTCGGCTGAGGCCGGTGGCTCGGGTCGGGCTTCGGCAGGGCCCGGCACCGACGCCCTCCTGCCCGCCCTCACCGCCCTCACCCACGACTCCGACGCCCTCGTACGCGGCGCCGCCTACGAAGCGTTGGCCTCTGCCGGGTGCCCGGCCCCGCTGGCCGATCGTGCCGTGGCTGCTCAGACCGACCCGGCCTGGCAGGTCCGTGCAGGTGCGGCCACCGCTCTGTCGGCCGCCGTACCCGACGTTGCCGTCCCGGCCCTGGCCAAGGCGCTCGCCGACCCGAACGCCGACGTCCGCAAGGCCGCGGTCCTGGCCCTGACCCGGCACACCACCGCCGAGGGGGCCCGCGCGGCCCTGGCCACGGCGACGACGGACTCGGACGCGGACGTCAGGGCGTACGCGGCACGGGCCCTGTGAGGGTGCCCTTGCCATGAGACCGACGTCGGCATCCCGCACACCATGTGCCGTGTGCCGACGTCGGCCCGCACCGCGCGGTCAGGCATACGTGGGCAAGCCGACCCGGCCCTGCCACCGGAGGCACAGGCCGACACCACCGGCCCACGCCGACACCACCGGGCCTATATCCAGTCGTCCGGTTCCGGCTCCGCCTCCATCTCAGGCCAGTCGTCGGCACCGCCCGGCCCTGCATCACCCACGGGTGCCGAGCCGCCCGGCCCGGTGTCGGCGGCCTCCGGCGCCGGGCCGGACGGCCCGCCCAGGGAGGCCAGCACCGCCAGCACACCCTCCCCATACGTCGCCAGCTTCTTCTCGCCGACCCCGCTGATCCCGCCGAGCTCTCTCACCGACGCGGGCCATACGGTCGCGATCTCCCGCAGCGTGGCGTCGTGGAAGATGACGTACGCCGGAACGCCCTGCTCGCGGGCCTGCTCGGCACGCCAGGCGCGCAGGGCCTCGAAGGCGGGGAGCAGTTCCTCGGGCAGCTCGGCCGCTGCGGCCTTGGCCTTGCGCTCGCCCCGCCCGGAACCCGACGAGCCCGACGCACCGGACGACCCGGCCGACCGCGAGGTCACCGGCTTCTTCGGCTCCTTGCGCAGCGGCACCTCCCGCTCCCGCCGCAGCACCGCCCCGCTGGCCTCGGTCAGCACCAGCGTGCCGTACTCCCCCTCGACCGCGAGCAGCCCCTGCGCCAGCAACTGCCGTACGACACCCCGCCATTCGCCCTCGGCCAGGTCGTCGCCGATGCCGAACACCGACAGCTGGTCGTGGTCGAACTGGATGACCTTCCCCGTGCGCTTCCCCAGCAGGATGTCGACGATCTGCACGGCACCGAACTTCTGACCGCGTTCCCGCTGCAGTCGCACCACCGTCGACAGCACCTTCTGAGCCGCGACCGTGCCGTCCCAGGTCTCCGGCGGGGTGAGGCAGGTGTCGCAGTTGCCGCAGCCGGCCGCCTCGGGGTCCTGGCCGAAGTAGACGAGAAGCTGGCCGCGGCGGCACTGGGCGGTCTCGCACAGCGCCAGCATCGCGTCGAGGTGCGCGGCGGCCCGACGGCGGAACGCCTCGTCGCCCTCGCCGGACTGGATCAGCTTGCGCTGCTGTATGACGTCGTTCAGTCCGTACGCCATCCAGGCCGTGGACGGCAGTCCGTCACGGCCCGCCCGGCCCGTCTCCTGGTAGTAGCCCTCGACGGACTTGGGCAGGTCGAGGTGGGCCACGAAACGGACGTCCGGCTTGTCGATGCCCATCCCGAAGGCGATGGTCGCGACCACGACCAGGCCCTCCTCGCGCAGGAACCGGGACTGGTGCGCCGCACGCGTGCCCGCGTCCAGGCCCGCGTGGTACGGCACCGCCTCGATGCCCTTGGCGGACAGGAACTCGGCCGTCTTCTCCACCGAGTTGCGCGAGAGGCAGTACACGATGCCCGCGTCGCCCGCGTGTTCCTCGCTCAGAAAGCTCAGCAGCTGCTTCCTGGGGTCGGCCTTGGGCACGATCCGGTACTGGATGTTGGGCCGGTCGAAGCTCGCCTCGAAGTGGCGGGCCGTCGGCATGTTCAGCCGTTGGGTGATCTCCTGGTGCGTCGCGCGTGTGGCCGTCGCCGTGAGCGCGATCCGCGGCACGTCCGGCCAGCGCTCGCCGAGCAGGGACAGGGCGAGATAGTCGGGGCGGAAGTCATGGCCCCACTGGGAGACGCAGTGCGCCTCGTCGATGGCGAAGACCGAGATCTTGCCGCGTGAGAGGAGGTCCAGGGTGGACTCCAGACGCAGCCGCTCCGGTGCCAGATAGAGCAGGTCCAGCTCGCCCGCCAGGAACTCGGCCTGCACCACCCGCCGCTCGTCGAAGTCCTGCGTGGAGTTCATGAACCCGGCGCGCACACCGAGCGCCCGCAACGCGTCCACCTGGTCCTGCATCAGCGCGATGAGCGGGGAGACGACGACGCCCGTACCCGGTCTGACCAGGGCCGGGATCTGGTAGCACAGCGACTTGCCGCCGCCGGTCGGCATGAGGACGACGGCGTCCCCGCCGGCCACGACATGCTCGATGATCGGTTCCTGCTCGCCGCGGAAGGCCTCGTACCCGAAGACCCGGTGCAGTGTGGCGAGCGCTTCGCTCTCGGTCACCTCTGGCATCTCGCTGATCCCGCCCGTCCCGCCCATCGTGCTGTCCCCCGTACGTCGTCCCTCGACCACTGCCTCCACGATAGGGGTCCGCACCGACAGCCCCCGAGTTATCCACAGGCTCTCCTCGTCACGTTCGGCGCTCAGTCCAATGGCCCCCGTCACGGGGTGGGGCTCATACGGACCGGGACATGCTGCTCGGGCGGGACATGGGGCTCCTTGAGCCAGAGAAGCGCGCAGGGCATGGCTACCGGGAATTACACGCACGCTCGCGGGGGATGGATCCCGCGACCACAACCGCGACATCGGCCGCCTGAATACGCGCGTGGGCCCCGGCTCCCACGAGGGAACCGGGGCCCACGCCCGCGTGCCGCGGCTCAGCGCACGAACACCCCTGCCTGACTCGCCAGGTCCAGGAAGTACTGCGGCGCCACGCCCAGCACCAGCGTCACCGCGACGCCCACGGCGATCGCCGTCGTCGTTAGCGGCGACGGCACGGCGACGGTCGGGCCCTCGGGCCGCGGCTCGCTGAAGAACATCAGCACGATCACGCGGATGTAGAAGAACGCCGCGATCGCCGACGAGATCACACCGACCACGACCAGTGGGGCCGCTCCGCCCTCCGCCGCCGCCTTGAACACGGCGAACTTCCCGGCGAACCCGGAGGTCAGCGGAATGCCCGCGAAGGCCAGCAGGAACACCGCGAACACGGCCGCGACCAGCGGTGAACGACGGCCCAGCCCCGCCCACTTCGACAGGTGGGTCGCCTCACCTCCGGCGTCGCGCACCAGGGTCACCACGGCGAACGCGCCGATCGTCACGAACGAGTACGCCGCCAGGTAGAACAGCACCGAGGACACACCGTCGGGCGTGGTCGCGATGACACCCGCGAGGATGAACCCGGCGTGCGCGATGGACGAGTACGCCAGCAGTCGCTTGATGTCGGTCTGCGTGATCGCGACGATCGCACCGCCCAGCATGGTGACGATCGCGACGCCCCACATGACGGGCCGCCAGTCCCAGCGCAGGCCCGGCAGCACCACGTACAGCACCCGCAGCAGGGCACCGAACGCGGCCACCTTCGTCGCCGCCGCCATGAAGCCGGTCACCGGCGTCGGCGCGCCCTGGTACACGTCCGGCGTCCACATGTGGAACGGCACGGCGCCCACCTTGAACAGCAGGCCCATCACGAGCATCGCGGCGCCGACGAGCAGCAGCGCGTCGTTGCCCATGGTGCCCGCGAGCGCCGGGTCGACGTTCTTCACCGTGCCGTCGACGACCTGCGCGATCTTCGCGTACGACACGGAGCCCGCGTACCCGTACAGCAGGGCGATGCCGAACAGGGTGAACGCGGAGGCGAACGCGCCGAGCAGGAAGTACTTGACCGCGGCCTCCTGCGACATCAGCCGCTTGCGGCGGGCCAGCGCGCACAGCAGGTACAGCGGCAGCGAGAAGACTTCCAGGGCCACGAAGAGCGTCAGCAGGTCGTTGGCCGACGGGAAGATCAGCATGCCGGCGACGGCGAACAGCAGCAGCGGGAAGACCTCGGTCGTGGTGAACCCGGCCTTCACCGCGGCCTTCTCGCTGTCGCTGCCCGGCACGGACGCGGCCTGCGCGGCGAAGGAGTCGACGCGGTTGCCGTGCGTCTCCGGGTCGAGCCGCCGCTCGGCGAAGGTGAACAGGCCGACCAGGGCGGTCAGCAGAATGGTGCCCTGAAGGAAGAGGGCCGGTCCGTCGACCGCGATGGCGCCCATCGCGGCGATGCGCGCCTTCGTCGTGCCGTATCCGTCGGCGGCGAGCGCGACGACCGCGGCGAACGCCGCGGCGAGGGCGACGACGGAGACGAACACCTGCGCGTAGTAGCGGGACTTGCGCGGGACGAACGCCTCGACCAGCACTCCGATGATCGCCGCGCCCACGACGATCAGAGTGGGCGACAGCTGCCCGTATTCGATCTTCGGCGCGTCGATCTTCGAGATCGGGTCGGCCGCGGTTGTCCACAGGCTGTGGACGGCTACTGCGCTCACTTGGCCGCCTCCACCTCGGGCTGGGGGTCCTTCTTCTGTACGTCGGACAGGGTCTGCTTGACCGCCGGATTGACGATGTCCGTCAGGGGCTTCGGGTAGACGCCCAGGAAGATCAGCAGCACGATCAGCGGGGTGACGACCACCAGCTCACGCACCCGCAGGTCGGGCATCGCGGCGACCTCCGGTTTCACCGGGCCCGTCATCGTCCTCTGATAGAGGACGAGGGTGTAGAGCGCGGCGAGCACGATGCCGAAGGTGGCGATGATGCCGATCGCCGGGTATCGCGCGAACGTGCCGACCAGGACCAGGAACTCGCTCACGAACGGCGCGAGCCCCGGCAGCGACAGGGTCGCCAGGCCACCGATCAGGAAGGTGCCGGCGAGTACCGGGGCGACCTTCTGCACACCGCCGTAGTCGGCGATGAGCCGCGAGCCGCGCCGGGAGATCAGGAAGCCGGCGACCAGCATCAGCGCGGCCGTCGAGATCCCGTGGTTGACCATGTACAGCGTGGCGCCGGACTGGCCCTGGCTGGTCATCGCGAAGATGCCCAGGATGATGAACCCGAAGTGCGAGATCGACGCGTACGCCACCAGCCGCTTGATGTCCCGCTGGCCGACGGCGAGCAGAGCCCCGTAGATGATGCTGATCAGCGCCAGTACGAGGATGACGGGCGTCGCCCACTTCGACGCCTCCGGGAACAACTGGAGGCAGAAGCGGAGCATCGCGAAGGTGCCCACCTTGTCGACGACCGCCGTGATGAGCACGGCGACCGGGGTCGTGGCCTCCTGCATGGCGTTGGGCAGCCAGGTGTGCAGCGGCCACAGCGGCGCCTTCACCGCGAACGCGAAGAAGAAGCCCAGGAACAGCCAGCGTTCGGTGTTGGTCGCCATGTCGAGCGTGCCGTTGGCCCGCGCCTGGGCGATCTCCTGGAGCGAGAAGTTCCCGGCGACCACGTACAGCCCGATCACCGCGGCCAGCATGATCAGCCCGCCGACCAGGTTGTACAGCAGGAACTTCACGGCGGCGTACGACCGTTGCGTCGACGCCGCCTTCTCTCCGTGTTCGTGGGCACGGTCCCCGAAGCCGCCGATGAGGAAGTACATCGGGATGAGCATGGCTTCGAAGAAGATGTAGAAGAGGAAGACGTCGGTGGCCTCGAAGGAGAGGATCACCATCGCCTCGACGGCCAGGATCAGGGCGAAGAAGCCCTGCGTCGGCCGCCAGCGGCTGCTTCCGGTCTCCAGCGGGTCGGCGTCGTGCCAGCCCGCGAGGATGATGAACGGGATCAGCAGGGCGGTCAGGGCGATGAGCGCCACCGCGATGCCGTCCACGCCCAGTTCGTACCGCACCCCGAAGTCCTTGATCCAGGCATGCGATTCGGTGAGCTGGTAGCGGTCGCCGTCGGGATCGAAGCGGACCAGGATGGTGATCGCCAGCGCGAGCGTGGCGAGCGAGACGAGCAGCGCCAGCAGTTTGGCGGCGTTGCGCCGAGGGGCCGGTACGGCGGCCGTGGCGATCGCCCCGATGGCCGGGAGCGCCGCCGTCGCTGTCAGAAGGGGAAAGGACATCGGTATCAGACCGCCCTCATCAGCAGGGTCGCGGCGATGAGGACCGCCACACCGCCGAACATCGAGACCGCGTAGGAGCGCGCGAAGCCGTTCTGCAGCCTGCGCAGTCGCCCGGAGAGGCCACCGACCGAGGCCGCCGAGCCGTTGACGACCCCGTCGACCAGGGTGTGGTCGACGTACACCAGCGACCGCGTGAGGTGCTCGCCGCCGCGGACCAGGACGACGTGGTTGAAGTCGTCCTGGAGCAGGTCACGTCGCGCGGCCCGGGTGAGCAGCGACCCGCGCGGGGCGACGGCCGGGACCGGGCGACGGCCGTACTGGCCGTACGCGACGGCCACGCCCACGGCGAGGACGACCATGGTGGCGAGGGTGACCGTCAGGGCGCTGATCGGGGCGTCGCCGTGGTCGTGCCCGGTGACGGGCTCCAGCCAGTGCACGAAGCGGTCGCCGATGCTGAACAGGCCGCCCGCGAAGACCGACCCGAAGGCCAGCACGATCATCGGGATCGTCATGGACTTGGGGGACTCGTGCGGGTGCGGTTCATGGCCTTCGGCATCCGGCTGCCAGCGCTTCTCGCCGAAGAACGTCATCAGCATCACGCGCGTCATGTAGAACGCCGTGATCGCCGCGCCGAGCAGGGCGCAGCCGCCGAGGATCCAGCCCTCGGTGCCGCCCTTGGCGAACGCCGCCTCGATGATCTTGTCCTTGGAGAAGAAGCCGGACAGGCCCGGGAAGCCGATGATGGCGAGGTAGCCGAGCCCGAAGGTGATGAAGGTGATCGGCATGTACTTGCGCAGGCCGCCGTACCTGCGCATGTCGACCTCGTCGTTCATGCCGTGCATGACCGATCCGGCGCCGAGGAACAGGCCGGCCTTGAAGAAGCCGTGCGTCACCAGGTGCATGATCGCGAAGACGTAGCCGATGGGGCCGAGGCCCGCCGCTAGCACCATGTAGCCGATCTGCGACATGGTCGAGCCGGCCAGCGCCTTCTTGATGTCGTCCTTCGCACAACCGACGATCGCACCGAACAGGAGCGTGACGGCACCGACGATGGTCACCACGAGCTGTGCGTCCGGGGCGGCGTTGAAGATCGCTCCGGAGCGGACGATCAGGTACACGCCGGCGGTCACCATGGTGGCGGCGTGGATGAGGGCCGAGACAGGGGTCGGGCCCTCCATCGCGTCCCCGAGCCAGGACTGCAGCGGGACCTGGGCGGACTTGCCGCAGGCGGCGAGCAGCAGCATCAGGGCGATGCCGGTGAGCGTGCCCTCACCGGCATCGCCGACGAGACCCGGCTCTTCCTGGGTACCGAGCACCGGACCGAAGGCGAAGGTCCCGAAGGTCGTGAACATCAGCATGATCGCGATCGACAGGCCCATGTCGCCGACACGGTTGACCAGGAAGGCCTTCTTCGCCGCGGTGGCCGCGCTGGGCTTGTGCTGCCAGAAGCCGATCAGCAGGTAGGAGGCGAGACCGACGCCCTCCCAGCCGACGTACAGCAGGAGGTAGTTGTCGGCGAGGACGAGCAGCAGCATCGCCGCGAGGAACAGGTTCAGGTAGCCGAAGAAGCGGCGGCGCCGCTCGTCGTGCGCCATGTACCCGACCGAGTACAGGTGGATCAGCGAGCCGACGCCCGTGATCAGCAGCACGAACGTCATCGACAACTGGTCGAGGCGGAAGGCGACGTCCGCCTGGAAGCCCTCGACCGGGATCCAGGTGTACAGGTGCTGGGTCAGCGTCCGGTGCTCGGCGTTCTTGCCGAGCAGGTCGGCGAAGAGGACGAGGCCGAGCACGAAGGAGACGGCCGAGAGGGCGGTGCCGATCCAGTGGCCGACGGCGTCGAGCCGACGACCACCGACCAGCAGGACGGCCGCTCCGAGCAGGGGCGCCGCGATCAGCAGCGCAATCAGGTTCTCCACGATTCTTCCGACCCCTTACAGCTTCATCAGGCTGGCGTCGTCGACCGAGGCCGAGTGGCGGGAACGGAACAGCGACACGATGATCGCGAGTCCCACCACGACCTCCGCGGCGGCGACGACCATCGTGAAGAAGGCGATGATCTGGCCGTCGAGGTTGCCGTGCATCCGGGAGAAGGCGACGAACGCGAGGTTGCAGGCGTTGAGCATCAGCTCGATGCACATGAAGACGACGATCGCGTTGCGCCTGATCAGCACACCGGTGGCGCCGATCGTGAACAAGAGAGCGGCGAGATAGAGGTAGTTGACGGGGTTCACTTCGACGCCTCCTCGGCCCGCTTGAAGTTCGGCGGCTCGATCGCGGCCCGCTCCAGGCGCTCCTCGGCGCGCTGCTCCAGGGCCTTGAGGTCGTTGAGCGCCTCGGTGGACACGTCACGGATCTGGCCGCGCTCACGCAGCGTCTTGCTGACCGTGAGGTCGGACGGGGTGCCGTCGGGCAGCAGGCCCGCGATGTCCACGGCGTTGTGCCGGGCGTACACGCCGGGCGCCGGCAGCGGCGGTACGTGCTTGCCCTCGCGGACGCGCTGTTCGGCCAGCTCGCGCTGGGTCTTGGCGCGCTCGGTGCGCTCGCGGTGGGTGAGCACCATGGCGCCGACGGCGGCCGTGATGAGCAGGGCGCCGGTGATCTCGAATGCGAAGACGTACTTGGTGAAGATGAGGGCCGCGAGGCCCTCCACATTGCCGTTCGCGTTGGCCTCGCCGAGGCCGTTGAACTCCTTGAGGGAGGCGTGGCCGATTCCCGCGATCAGCAGGATGCCGAACCCGAGCCCGCACAGCAGAGCCAGCCAGCGCTGGCCCTTGATGGTCTCCTTCAAGGAGTCCGCCGCGGTGACGCCGACGAGCATCACCACGAACAGGAACAACATCATGATCGCGCCGGTGTAGACGACGATCTGCACGATGCCCAGGAAGTAGGCGCCGTTGGCGAGGTAGAAGATCGCCAGGATGATCATGGTTCCGGCGAGGCAGAGGGCGCTGTGCACGGCCTTCTTCATGAACACGGTGCACAGGGCGCCGATCAGGGCGACCGTGCCGAGGACCCAGAACTGGAAGGCCTCGCCGGTGGAGGTGGAGTAGGCGGCGAGCTGCGCGTTCATCGGTCGATCACCTTCTCCGACGCCGGCTCGTCCTCACCGAAGGTCGAGGCGGCTTCCTGCGGGGCCTCTCCCCTGGAGAGGGCGACCTGCCGCTCCGTTCCCGGAGCGGCCTCGGTCACGAGACCGCGGTAGTAGTCCTGCTCGTCCGTGCCGGGATAGATCGCGTGCGGCGAGTCGACCATGCCCTCTTCGAGGCCGGCGAGCAGCTGCTCCTTGGTGTAGATCAGGTTGGCACGGCTGGAGTCGGCGAGCTCGAACTCGTTCGTCATCGTCAACGCGCGCGTGGGGCACGCCTCGATGCACAAGCCGCACAGGATGCAGCGGGCGTAGTTGATCTGGTAGACGCGGCCGTACCGCTCGCCCGGCGAGTAGCGCTCCTCATCGGTGTTTTCGGCGCCCTCGACGTAGATGGCGTCGGCGGGGCAGGCCCAGGCGCACAGCTCGCAGCCGACGCACTTCTCCAGGCCGTCCGGATGGCGGTTGAGCTGGTGCCGTCCGTGGAACCGCGGAGCCGTTGTCTTCTGCTGCTCCGGGTACTGCTCGGTCAGCCGCTTCTTGAACATGGCCTTGAAGGTCACGCCGAAGCCGGCCACGGGGTTCTGGAAACCGGGCTTGGTCTCCTTGGGCTCCTCAGCCATCGGACGCCTCCTTTCCATCCAGAGATCCGTCACTGGCAGTATCCGACCCACCACTGACAATCAACTCCCGCTCGCGGCGCGAGCGGCGCCGAGGCACCGGCGGCAACTCCTGTCCCGGCAGCGGCGGCACGGGGAACCCGCCGGACATCGGGTCGAAGGCAGCCTCCTTCGCAGGGGCCTCCCCTTGCTTCCCGCGGTCACGGAAGAGGTCCACCACGAAGGAGAGCAGCAGCAGCGCCAGGACACCGCCGCCGACGTAGAGAGCGATGTCGGCGAAGTCGTAGTTCTCGTTCTTCAGGGTCCGCACGGTCGCGACGAGCATCAGCCATGTCACCGAGACCGGGATGAGGACCTTCCAGCCGAGCTTCATCAGCTGGTCGTAGCGGACGCGGGGGAGCGTGCCGCGCAGCCAGATGAAGAAGAACAGCAGCAGCTGCACCTTGACCACGAACCAGAGCAGCGGCCACCAGCCGTGGTTCGCGCCCTCCCAGAAGCCGCTGATCGGCCAGGGTGCCCGCCAGCCGCCCAGGAAGAGCGTCACGGACACCGCCGAGACGGTCACCATGTTGACGTACTCGGCGAGCATGAACAGCGCGAACTTGATCGACGAGTACTCGGTGTTGAAGCCGCCGACCAGGTCGCCCTCGGACTCCGGCATGTCGAACGGGGCGCGGTTGGTCTCGCCGACCATGGTGACGATGTAGATCACGAAGGAGACCGGCAGCAGGAGGATGTACCAGCGGTCCTGCTGCGCCTCGACGATCGCCGACGTCGACATCGACCCCGAGTAGAGGAACACCGAGGCGAAGGCGGCGCCCATGGCGATCTCGTACGAGATCATCTGCGCGCAGGAGCGCAGGCCACCGAGGAGCGGATAGGTGGATCCGGAACTCCACCCCGCGAGGACGATGCCGTAGATGCCGACCGATGCGACCGCGAGGATGTAGAGCATCGCGATCGGCAGGTCGGTGAGCTGCATCGTGGTGCGCTGGCCGAAGATCGAGATCTCGTTGCCCGCCGGGCCGAAGGGGATCACCGCGATCGCCATGAAGGCCGGGATGGCCGCGACGATCGGCGCGAGGATGTACACCACCTTGTCCGCGCGCTTGACGACGAGGTCTTCCTTGAGCATCAGCTTCACGCCGTCGGCGAGCGACTGGAGCATGCCCCAGGGGCCGTGCCGGTTGGGGCCGATGCGCAGCTGCATCCAGGCGACGACCTTGCGCTCCCAGACGATGGAGAACAGCACGGTCACCATCAGGAAGGCGAAGCAGAACACCGCCTTGATGACGACCAGCCACCAGGGGTCGTGGCCGAACATCGAGAGGTCTTCAGCGGCGAGATACGGGCTCATGCCTCCACCTCCTCGGGGGCGGCGGCGAGGGTCGCCGGGCCGATGCGGACGAGCTTGCCGGGATGTGCCCCGGTGTCGGAGGCGACGCCGCCACCGGTGGAGTTCAGCGGGAGCCAGACGACCCGGTCGGGCATCTCCGTGATCTTGACGGGGAGTTCGACCGTTCCGGCGGGACCGGTCACCGCGAGGAGGTCGCCGTCCTTCACCCCCGCCTCGTCGGCCGTGGCGGCCGACACGCGCGCGTGGGCGGCGTGCCGGGTGCCGGCGAGCGCCTCGTCGCCCTCCTGGAGAGCACCTTGGTCGAGCAGCAGCCGGTGCCCGGCCAGCACAGCCTCTCCGGCAGCCGGCCGAGGCAACGGTCCGGCGGTCTCCAGTGGTTCGGTGGCCCGTGGCCCGTCCCAGGCGCCGAGCCGGTCCAGCTCCGCGCGCGTGGTACGCAGGTCCGGCAGCCCCAGGTGCACGTCCATGGCATCGGCCAGCATCTGCAACACGCGCGCGTCGGAGGGTGCCAGGCGGCGCGTCATCTGGTCGGGCTTGAGCGCGGCATCGAAGAAGCGGACCCGGCCCTCCCAGTTCAGGAAGGCCCCCGTCTTCTCGGCGACCGCCGCCACGGGCAGTACGACATCGGCGAGCTCGGTGACCTCGCCGGGCCGCAGCTCCAGCGACACCAGGAAGCCGACCTCCCCGAGTGCCGCACGCGCGCGTGACGGGTCGGGCAGGTCGGCGACCTCCACACCGGCCACCAGCAGCGCCTGAAGCTCACCCCCCGCCGCGGCCTCGACGATCTGGCCGGTGTCGCGGCCGTAGCGGTGCGGGAGTGCGGCCACGCCCCAGGCGACGGCGACCTCATCACGCGCGCGTGGGTCGGTCGCCGGACGGCCGCCCGGCAGCAGCGACGGCAGCGCGCCCGCCTCGATCGCGCCCCGCTCGCCCGCCCGGCGCGGGATCCACACCAGCTGCGCGCCGGTCGCGGACGCGGCCCGTACAGCGGCGGTGAGGCCACCGGGCACGCCGGCCAGCCGCTCGCCGACGACGATCACCGCGCCTTCGGTGCGCAGCGCCTCGGAGGCCTCACCGCCCGCCTCCTCCAGGCCGACACCGCTCGCGAGCGCGTCCAGCCACTCGGGCTCGGTGCCGGGAGCGGCCGGCAGCAACGTGCCGCCCGCCTTCTCCAAGCCGCGCGTGGCGTGCGTGGCCAGCGAGAACACCCGCTGCCCATGCCCCCGCCAGGCCTTGCGCAGCCGCAGGAAGACGCCGGGTGCCTCCTCTTCGGACTCGAACCCGACCAGCAGGACGGCGGGGGCCTTCTCCAGCGCGGTGTATGTGACGCCCGTACCGTCGAGGTCCCGTCCGCGGCCGGCGACGCGTGCCGCCAGGAAGTCGGCTTCCTCGCCGCTGTGCACGCGCGCGCGGAAGTCGATGTCGTTGGTGTCGAGTGCCACGCGCGCGAACTTGCTGTACGCGTAGGCGTCCTCGATGGTGAGGCGACCGCCGGTGAGGACACCGGTCCGGCCCCGCGACGCCAGCAGGCCCTGAGCCGCGATCTGCAGCGCCTCCGGCCAGGAGGCCGGTACGAGCTCGCCCTCGGCGTTGCGCACCAGGGGCGTCTGGAGCCGGTCGCGCTGCTGGGCGTACCGGAACGCGAAGCGCCCCTTGTCGCAGATCCACTCCTCGTTGACCTCGGGGTCGTTGGCGGCGAGCCGACGCATGACCTTGCCGCGCCGGTGGTCGGTGCGCGTGGCGCAACCGCCGGAGCAGTGCTCGCAGACACTCGGCGAGGACACCAGGTCGAACGGGCGGGAGCGGAAGCGATACGCCGCCGAGGTGAGCGCGCCGACCGGGCAGATCTGGATGGTGTTGCCGGAGAAGTACGACTCGAAGGGGTCGCCCTCGCCGGTGCCGACCTGCTGGAGCGCGCCCCGCTCGATCAGCTCGATCATCGGGTCGCCCGCGATCTGGTTGGAGAAGCGGGTGCAGCGGGCGCACAGCACACACCGCTCACGGTCGAGCAGCACCTGCGTCGAGATGGGGACGGGCTTCTCGTACGTCCGCTTCCTGCCCTCGAAGCGGGACTCGGCGTTGCCGTGCGACATCGCCTGGTTCTGCAGGGGGCACTCGCCGCCCTTGTCGCAGACGGGGCAGTCCAGCGGGTGGTTGATGAGGAGCAGCTCCATCACACCGTGCTGGGCCTTCTCGGCGACCGGCGAGGTGAGGTGCGTCTTCACCACCATCCCGTCCGTGCACGTGATCGTGCAGGACGCCATGGGCTTGCGCTGGCCTTCGACCTCGACGATGCACTGGCGGCAGGCGCCGGCCGGGTCGAGGAGGGGGTGGTCGCAGAAGCGCGGGATCTCGATGCCGAGCTGCTCGGCGGCCCGGATGACCAGGGTGCCCTTGGGCACGCTGAGCTCCGCGCCGTCGATCGTCAGCGTGACGAGGTCTTCCGGCGGGACCGCCGCCTCCCCCCCACCTGTGGGAGCGTTGGTGGTCACGGTCATGCGTTCACCTCCGTGCGGTCGGCCCAGGCCGTCGACTTGGCCGGGTCGAAGGGGCAGCCGCGGCCCGTGATGTGCTGCTCGTACTCCTCGCGGAAGTACTTCAGCGAGGAGAAGATCGGCGAGGCGGCACCGTCGCCGAGGGCACAGAAGGACTTGCCGTTGATGTTGTCGGCGATGTCGCCCAGCTTGTCGAGGTCGGACATCACGCCCTTGCCGGCCTCGATGTCGCGCAGCAACTGCACGAGCCAGTACGTACCTTCGCGGCACGGCGTGCACTTGCCGCAGGACTCGTGGGCGTAGAACTCGGTCCAGCGGGTGACGGCGCGTACGACGCAGGTCGTCTCGTCGAAGCACTGGAGGGCTTTCGTGCCGAGCATGGAACCCGCGGCACCCACTCCTTCGTAATCAAGAGGGACGTCGAGGTGCTCGTCGGTGAACATCGGCGTCGAGGAGCCTCCCGGCGTCCAGAACTTGAGGCGGTGGCCCGGTCGCATGCCGCCGCTCATCTCCAGGAGCTGACGGAGGGTGATGCCGAGCGGGGCCTCGTACTGGCCGGGGCTGGCGACATGGCCGCTGAGGGAGTAGAGCGTGAAGCCCGGGGACTTCTCGCTGCCCATCGCCCTGAACCATTCCTTGCCGTTTTTCAGGATGGCGGGAACTGACGCGATCGACTCGACGTTATTCACCACAGTCGGGCACGCATAGAGGCCCGCGACAGCAGGAAAGGGGGGACGGAGCCGCGGTTGACCACGGCGGCCTTCGAGCGAGTCGAGCAGTGCGGTCTCCTCACCGCAGATGTACGCGCCCGCACCCGCGTGCACGGTGAGTTCGAGGTCGAGTCCACTGCCCAGGATGTTCTCGCCGAGGTAGCCCGCCGCGTAGGCCTCGCGCACGGCCTCGTGCAACCGCCGCAGAACGGGGACTACTTCACCACGCAGATAGATGAAGGCATGCGAAGACCTGATGGCATAACACGCGATGACAATGCCCTCGATGAGGCTATGCGGGTTCGCGAAGAGGAGCGGGATGTCCTTGCAGGTTCCGGGCTCCGACTCGTCGGCGTTGACAACTAGATAGTGTGGCTTTCCATCACCCTGGGGAATGAACTGCCATTTCATTCCCGTCGGGAATCCCGCGCCGCCGCGCCCGCGCAGACCGGAGTCCTTGACGAACGCGATCAGGTCGTCCGGCGACATGGCGAGCGCCTTGCGGAGCCCCTCGTATCCTTCGTGCCTTCGATAGACGTCCAGCGACCAGGACTTGTCCTCGTCCCAGAAGGCCGACAGCACGGGTGCGAGCAGCTTCTCGGGGCTCGGGTCTTTCAGCTCGGGTGCCAACGTCATCACTCCCCCTCCTCGGCGGTAGGCCCTGCCGGGTGGGCTGGGTCGGAGGCCGATGTGTCCTGCGGCGCGTCGTGCGAGCTGAGGTGCTCGGCCGGCGACGGTTCGTGCACGGCCCTTTCTTGCGGCTCCTCGTGCGGGCCGCCGTCCCGCGGATGGACCACGCGCGCGGGTGCGGCCTCACCCCTGGCCAGGCGGAGGCCCACCAGCGAAGCGGGTCCCGCACTGCCGCTCGCCTCGACGGCCCCGGGCCGCTCGTCGGGGAAGCCGGCCAGGATCCGCGCGGTCTCCTTGAAGGTGCACAGCGGCGCCCCGCGCGTCGGCTCGACCGGCCGGCCCGCGCGCAGATCGTCGACGAGACGCTTGGCGCTGCCCGGCGTCTGGTTGTCGAAGAACTCCCAGTTGACCATCACGACCGGCGCGAAGTCGCAGGCCGCGTTGCACTCGATGTGTTCCAGGGTGAGCTTGCCGTCGTCGGTGGTCTCGCCGTTGCCGACTCCGAGGTGCTCCTGGAGCGCGTCGAAGATCGCGTCTCCGCCCATCACCGCGCACAGTGTGTTGGTGCAGACGCCCACCTGGTAGTCACCGCTCGGCTTGCGCCGGTACATGGTGTAGAAGGTGGCGACCGCGGTGACCTCGGCCGTGGTCAGGTCGAGGATGTCCGCGCAGAACTGCATCCCGGTGCGCGTGACGTGGCCTTCCTCCGACTGCACGAGATGCAGCAACGGCAGGAGGGCGGACCGGGAGTCCGGGTAGCGGGCGATGATCTCGCGCGCGTCCCGCTCGAGCCGGGCTCGGACGTCGTCCGGGTAGGCGG
This sequence comes from Streptomyces sp. NPDC002888, assembly GCF_042888465.1. Taxonomy (NCBI): domain Bacteria; kingdom Bacillati; phylum Actinomycetota; class Actinomycetes; order Kitasatosporales; family Streptomycetaceae; genus Streptomyces; species Streptomyces sp. NPDC002888. The sequence continues at coordinate 122,081 of NZ_JBIAPU010000018.1, forward strand.
GCGCGGGCAGCTCGGGCATGCCCAGGCTGACGCCCCGCTCCGAAGAAGAGGTGGTCACCGGTCGACGCCTCCCATCACGGGGTCGATGGACGCGACGGCGACGATGACGTCGGCGACCTGGCCGCCCTCGCACATCGCCGCCATGGCCTGCAGGTTGGTGAAGGACGGGTCGCGGAAGTGGACCCGGTAGGGGCGGGTGCCTCCGTCGGAGACGGCGTGCACCCCGAGTTCGCCCTTGGGCGACTCGACGGCCGCGTACGCCTGTCCCGGCGGGACGCGGAAGCCCTCGGTGACCAGCTTGAAGTGGTGGATCAGGGCCTCCATGGAGGTGCCCATGATCTTCTTGATGTGGTCGAGGGAGTTACCGAGACCGTCCGGCCCCAGGGCGAGCTGGGCGGGCCAGGCGATCTTCCTGTCGGCGACCATGACCGGCCCTGGCTGAAGCCGGTCCAGGCACTGCTCGACGATCCCGAGCGACTGGCGCATCTCCTCCAGTCGGATCAGGAAGCGGCCGTAGGAGTCGCAGGTGTCGGCGGTCGGGACGTCGAAGTCGTACGTCTCGTAGTCGCAGTACGGCTGTGTCTTGCGCAGGTCGTGCGGCAGGCCGGTGGAGCGCAGGATCGGGCCGGTGGCGCCGAGGGCCATGCAGCCGGCCAGGTCGAGGTAGCCGACGTCCTGCATGCGGGCCTTGAAGATGGGGTTCCCGGTGGCGAGCTTGTCGTACTCCGGGAGGTTCTTCTTCATTTTCTTCACGAACTCGCGGATCTGGTCCACCGCGCCGGGCGGCAGGTCCTGGGCGAGTCCGCCGGGGCGGATGTACGCGTGGTTCATCCGCAGGCCCGTGATGAGCTCGTAGATGTCGAGAATCAATTCACGATCACGGAATCCGTAGATCATGATCGTGGTGGCGCCGAGTTCCATGCCGCCGGTGGCGATGCACACCAGGTGCGAGGACATCCGGTTCAGCTCCATCAGGAGCACCCGGATGATCTTGGCTCGCTCGGTGATCTGGTCCTCGATGCCGAGGAGCTTCTCGACGGCGAGGCAGTAGGCGGTCTCGTTGAAGAAGGACGTCAGGTAGTCCATGCGCGTCACGAACGTGGTGCCCTGCGTCCACGTGCGGAACTCGAGGTTCTTCTCGATGCCGGTGTGGAGGTAGCCGATGCCGCAGCGGGCCTCGGTGACCGTCTCGCCCTCGATCTCCAGGATCAGGCGGAGCACCCCGTGGGTGGAGGGGTGCTGGGGCCCCATGTTGACGACGATGCGTTCGTCGTCGGCGCGGGCCGCGGTCTGGACGACCTCGTCCCAGTCGCCACCGGTGACCGTGTAGACGGTGCCCTCGGTGGTCTCACGTGCCGAAGCGGCGGATGCTGACTGCGTGCTCACGAGTACGACCTCCGCTGGTCCGGAGCCGGGATCTGGGCGCCCTTGTACTCGACGGGGATGCCGCCGAGGGGGTAGTCCTTGCGCTGCGGATGGCCCTGCCAGTCGTCCGGCATCATGATCCGCGTCAGGGCCGGGTGACCGTCGAAGACGATCCCGAAGAAGTCATAGGTCTCGCGCTCGTGCCAGTCGTTGGTCGGATAGACGGAGACCAGCGACGGGACGTGCGGGTCGCTGTCGGGCGCGCTCACCTCGAGGCGGATCAGCCGGTTGTGGGTGATCGAGCGCAGGTGATAGACGGCGTGCAGCTCGCGGCCCTTGTCGCCCAGGTAGTGGACGCCGCTGACGCCGGTACACAGCTCGAAGCGCAGAGCCGGGTCGTCGCGCAGGGTGCGGGCGACGCGCAGCAGGTGTTCGCGCTCGACGTGGAAGGTGAGCTCATCGCGGTCGACGACCGTCTTCTCGATCGCGTTCTCGGGCAGGAGGCCCTGTTCCTCCAGGGCGCCCTCGAGTTCGTCGGCGACCTCGTCGAACCAGCCGCCGTAGGGCCTGCTCGCCGGTCCGGGGAGCCGGACCGAGCGGACCAGGCCGCCGTAGCCGGAGGTGTCGCCGCCGTTGTTGGCGCCGAACATGCCGCGCTGGACGCGGATCTCCTCGCCACCCTGGCCGCGCTGGCCCGGGAGGTTGGAGGCGGAGAGGTCCTTCTCGGGGTTCGCCCCGTTCGCGGAGCCGTTCACGCCGTTGGTGCCGTTCGCGTCGCTCACCGCAGCAGCCCCTTCATCTCGATCGTGGGCAGGGCCTTGAGAGCCGCCTCCTCCGCCTCACGGGCCGCCTCCTCGGCGTTCACGCCGAGCTTGGAGCTCTGGATCTTCTGGTGGAGCTTGAGGATGGCGTCCATGAGCATCTCGGGCCGCGGCGGGCAGCCGGGGAGGTAGATGTCGACCGGGACGACGTGGTCGACGCCCTGGACGATCGCGTAGTTGTTGAACATGCCGCCCGAGGAGGCGCAGACCCCCATGGAGATCACCCACTTGGGGTTCGGCATCTGGTCGTAGACCTGCCGCAGCACCGGCGCCATCTTCTGACTGACCCGGCCCGCGACGATCATCAGGTCCGCCTGCCGTGGTGAGCCGCGGAAGACCTCCATGCCGAAGCGCGCCAGGTCGTAGCGGCCGGCGCCGGTGGTCATCATCTCGATGGCACAGCAGGCGAGGCCGAACGTGGCCGGGAAGACGGACGCCTTGCGCACCCAGCCCGCGGCCTGCTCGACGGTGGTCAGCAGGAAACCGCTCGGCAGCTTTTCTTCGAGTCCCATGTCCTAAGGCCCCTCAGTCCCATTCCAGGCCGCCGCGCCGCCATACGTACGCGTACGCGACGAAGACGGTGAGCACGAAGAGCAGCATCTCCACGAGCCCGAAAACACCCAGGGCGTCGAAGGTGACGGCCCAGGGGTAGAGGAAGACGATCTCGATGTCGAAGACGATGAAGAGCATCGCCGTCAGGTAGTACTTGATGGGGAAGCGCCCGCCGCCGGCCGGCGTGGGGGTCGGCTCGATACCGCACTCGTAGGCCTCGAGCTTGGCCCGGTTGTACCGCTTTGGTCCGATCAACGTGGCCATGACCACGGAGAAGATCGCAAAGCCTGCCCCGAGGGCTCCCAGTACGAGGATGGGCGCATAAGCGTTCACCGCTCCTCGCTCCTCTCAGTCGGCACTGACTGCTGGCGGTTGCGTCGGACTCACTCCCGCCCCGCCTGTCGCACGAGCCCCGCCCGTCCCCGGCGAAGATCGCGAACATGTGAAGCAGGTCACAAGCCCAACTGCCTCGCATCTTATGCCCGACGCTCTGTGATCTGCGACACGGGGTATTACACAAGCTTTGTGATCTCCACCACCTGACGAAGGATCATGAAGTCGGATGAGTGGCGATCTTCGCACAAGAAGCGTCCGAGTGATCACCAGAGGTGACATTTTCATTCATCGGTGCAGGTCGAGAAGGGCGTCTCTATATCAAGAGAGTTCCCTTGCATGCAAATTGGTGTTGGACGTGACCCCCTGATAGAGGCATGCGTTCACACCGCAGTGGGAGCCGCGCGGCGGGATGTGGACGCGTGCACGCATTCACGAGCGGAGCCGGTCGCCATCCACACACCGGACGCTTTCATTCCGGTAACCGTTCCGTGACCTACACCACACCCGTCAAGGGTGCCTGAGAACCGGGCTTGGCCACCGACCTCAACAAGTGGTAGGCGGGGGGCAATTAGGGCGTAATGACGAAAACCCATGATCACAGGCTTGATCACCTGCGCCCGCAATGCCCGTTATGGCGTCAATAAGGAAACTGACAACGGCTGTTCAGGGCCCCCTTTGAACAAATGTGGCGCAGCGCACGTTTCTTGAAGGTATGGAGGAGCCCCTGATACCGGTTGTACCCATGTCCCACACCGCTCACATACGCAGCCACCGGAAACCCCGCCGCAGCGCGTCGACGATCGCGATGCGCGCCGGAGTTGCCGGTGGTGTTCTCAGCACCCTGGCAGTGGCCGGGGCGTCCGGTGCGGCGAACGCGGCCGAGCCGGTGACGCAGACGCTCGAACTGCCCACCCTGACGGGCGACGTGTCCGCTCAGGTGGCCCAGTCCGCGGCTGCCACGCAACTGGCCGCCGCCAACTACGAGCTGCAGGCCGAGCGTGACGCGGCCGCCGCTGCGGCGGCCAAGGAGGCCAAGAAGGACCTCGCCGAGGCCAAGAAGAAGGCTGAGGCCAAGAAGAAGGCCGAGGAGGCCCGTAAGGCCGCCGCTGAGGCCGCTGCCTCCCGTTCGTCGGAGCGGTCCACCCTTTCCGCCTCCGCCTCCGCGTCCGCCTCGACGGGGGTTTCCGCTCCCGCCAGCGGCAGCGTCTCGACGGTGATCGCGTTCCTCAAGGCACAGGTGGGGGACGCCTACGTCATGGGCGCCACCGGCCCCAACGCGTGGGACTGTTCGAGCCTCGTCCAGGCCGCCTTCAAGCAGGTGGGCGTCGACCTGCCGCGGGTCTCGCAGGACCAGTCGATGCAGGGCACGGACATCCCCCTGTCCAGCGTCCAGGTCGGCGACATCCTCTACTGGGGTGGCAAGGGCTCCGCGTACCACGTGGGCGTCTACATCGGAAACGGCCAGTACCTGGACGCGGCGAACCCCTCCAAGGGCGTCGTCATCCAGGACCTGTCGGGCTACCCGGCGTCGGGCGCGGTGCGCGTACTCTGAGCCGCAGCGGCACACGCCGTACGAAGTGAAGGACCGCAGCCGCTCGGGGGCCGCGGTCCTTCAGTCGTCCACTGGAGGGGCACGCGTTGGGCGCGCCCCCCTCCAGGGTCACGCCTTGGGGGCCACCTTGCTCAGGCCGTTGATGATGCGGTCCATGGCGTCGCCGCCCGTCGGGTCGGTGAGGTTGGCCAGGAGCTTGAGGGTGAACTTCATCAGCATCGGGTGGGTCAGGCCGCGCTGGGCGGCGATCTTCATGACCTTCGGGTTGCCGATGAGCTTCACGAAGGCGCGGCCCAGGGTGTAGTAGCCGCCGTAGGTGTCCTTGAGGATGCGCGGGTAGTGCTGGAGCGCCGTCTCGCGCTGGGCCGGCGTGGAGCGCGCGTGAGCCTGGACGATGACCTCGGCGGCGATCTGACCGGACTCCATGGCGTAGGCGATGCCCTCACCGTTGAAGGGGTTCACCAGACCGCCGGCGTCGCCGACCAGCAGCAGGCCCTTGGTGTAGTGGGGTTGGCGGTTGAAGGCCATCGGGAGGGCGGCACCGCGGATCGGGCCCGTCATGTTGTCCGGGGTGTAGCCCCAGTCCTCCGGCATCGACGCGCACCAGGCCTTCAGGACCTCGCGCCAGTCCAGTTCCTTGAAGGAGGCGGAGGTGTTGAGGACACCGAGGCCGACGTTCGACGTGCCGTCGCCCATGCCGAAGATCCAGCCGTAACCGGGGAGGAGTCGGTCCTCGCCCGGGCCCCGGCGGTCCCAGAGTTCCAGCCAGGACTCCAGGTAGTCGTCCTCGTGCCGCGGGCTGGTGAAGTACGTGCGGACGGCGACGCCCATCGGGCGGTCCTCACGGCGGTGCAGGCCCATCGCCAGGGACAGCCGGGTCGAGTTGCCGTCGGCGGCGACCACCAGCGGGGCGCGGAAGGTGACTTCTCGCTTCTCCTCGCCGAGCTTGGCGTGGACGCCGGTGATGCGGCCGGTGCGGTCGTCGACGATCGGGGCGCCGACGTTGCAGCGCTCGTAGAGGCGGGCGCCCGCCTTCTGGGCCTGGCGGGCGAGCTGCTCGTCGAAGTCGTCACGCTTGCGGACGAGGCCGTAGTCCGGAAAGGAGGCGAGATCCGGCCAGTCCAGCTGGAGGCGGACGCCACCGCCGATGATGCGCAGACCCTTGTTGCGCAGCCAGCCGGCCTCCTCCGAGACGTCGATGCCCATCGCGACGAGCTGCTTGACCGCGCGCGGGGTGAGACCGTCGCCGCACACCTTCTCGCGCGGGAACTCGGTCTTCTCCAGCAGGAGGACGTCGAGTCCGGCCCGGGCCAGGTGGTACGCGGTCGTGGAGCCGGCTGGCCCCGCGCCGACGACGATCACATCGGCGGTGTTTTCGGCGAGGGGCTCGGTCACGGCGGGATCTCCCCAAGGTTCGAAATCTGCGTGCCGACCGGCACTGGACATGGGCAGTCTATTCAGCAGAACTGATCACCCGGCTGAAGGGCTGCCCCGTGAACCGAGCTCTCCCCGTAGTACGGCTGCGTGTCCCCACCGACGAGGACGCCGTCGCGTGGCACCGGGTCTTCGCCCACCCGGACGTCATGGAGTTCCACGGCGGCAAGGCGGCGGAGCTGTTCGTCTACGAGGAGCTGACCGCCCGCCAGCGCCGCCACGACGCCGAGCGCGGCTACTGCCTGTGGACCGTGCTCGACGAGTCCGATCAGGTCATCGGCTTCACCGGCGCCCAGCCATGGGAGCGGGAGTGGGGGCCGACGGGCGAGATCGAGATCGGCTGGCGGCTCGGTCGGGAGCACTGGGGCAAGGGGTACGTCACCTCGGCCGCGCAGATGACGTTGGAGCGGGCGCGCGCGGCGGGCGTGCAGAGCGTGGTGGCCATGGTCGACGCCCGCAACGAGCGGTCCATCGCCGTCACCAGACGGCTGGGCATGCGGCTCGCCGAGGTCTTCACGACCCCGCGGAGGGACGAGGGGCACTGTTACCGGCTCACCCTGTAGCGGAGGCCCCTGATCCAGGACGAGCACTCTGAGTAGTCAGCTGCTACAGAAAGCGACTTAAGGCTTTCCGGTGGCACCCCGGGCGGTTACCCTGCCAGTACCGCTGGGGGTGACATCTGTGCACATGACGCCCAAAACACCCGAGGTGCGAGTGCCGAAGCTCGTCGGTCTGATGGCCGTGGACGCACGCGAGGCGGCGCAGGCACACGGGGTGCTCCTCGCCGCGCCCGACCGGCCGGACTTCCCTCACACCGTCGTCGACTACGTCGTACGGCAGTACCCGCCACCCGGCGTCGAGGTACCGCGCGGTGCCGTCGTCACCGTGTGGTTCGAGCTGGGGGGAGGTGAGGGCGGCTGGGGCGTGCGGGAACCGCGTATCCCGAACCCGAGCGGGGGCGGGATGCGGCGCGAGCTGGACGCGCCGGGGGACGCCTACGAGATGAGCAACCGGTGAGGGACAGCTGCTCTTGAAGCCGACCGGTGAGCAGCTGTCCTTGGAACCGACCGGTGAGGGTCAGCTGTCCTTGGAACCGACCGGTGAGGGTCAGCTGTCCTTGGAACCGACCGGTGAGGGTCAGCTGTCCTTGAAGCCCGGGTCGACCTTGAAGCCCCGGTGCAGGGCCACCACCCCGCCCGTGAGGTTGCGCCAGGCCACCCGCGACCAGCCGGCCTTGCGCAGCCGCTCGCCGAGGGCGGGCTGGTCGGGCCAGGCCCGGATGGACTCGGCGAGGTAGACGTACGCGTCCGGGCTGGAGGAGACGGCGCGGGCGACCGGGGGCAGCGCGCGCATCAGGTACTCGGTGTAGACGGTCCGGAACGGCGCCCAGGTCGGGTGCGAGAACTCGCAGATCACGACCCGTCCGCCCGGCCGGGTCACCCGGTACATCTCCCGCAGCGCGGCGTCCGTGTCCTGCACGTTGCGCAGCCCGAAGGAGATCGTGACGGCGTCGAAGGTGTCGTCCTTGAAGGGCAGCCGCGTGGCGTCCCCCGCCGTGAACGGCAGCCAGGAGTGCTTCCGCTTGCCGACCTGGAGCATGCCGAGCGAGAAGTCGCAGGGGACGACGTACGCGCCGGTGCGGGCGAAGGGCAGCGAGGACGTCGCCGTACCGGCGGCGAGGTCCAGGATCTTCTGCGCGGGGCGGGCGTCGACCGCCCCCGCGACCTCCTTGCGCCATCGACGGTCCTGGCCGAGGGACAGCACGTCGTTGGTCAGGTCGTACCGTTCCGCCACGTTGTCGAACATCGAGGCGACTTCGTGCGGCTGCTTGTCCAGGGATGCGCGGGTCACGGGCCCATTGTGGCAGCAGGGGGTACGACGTCACGGCAGCAGCCTCGGCTTCTTCCGCGCCGCCACGTCCTCGACCCAGCCGCACAGCAGCACGAAGCCCGCGATCAGGAGCCAGCCGATGCCGTACATGAACCACTGGCTGTCCAGCGGCAGGTACGTCTCGAAGGCGGGCACGTCCCAGAAGCGGTCGATCAGCGGGACGGCGAGGATCAGGGCGATCTCGTGCCAGAGGTAGATCGTCACCGCGCGCGCGTTGAAGACGGTCACGATGCGGTCCAACCGCTTGAAGCGGGTGAGACCGGCGAAGTCGATCCGGAAGCGGGCCTTGGCCCACATCAGCAGCATGACGTAACCGGCCGACCAGAAGGCCTGGGCGAGCGGGATCTCGTCGAGGTCGTAGGTGCCCGCGTCGGCCTGGTGGGTGAGGGCGTACCAGCCGCCGTAGCCGATGGCGGCGAGGGAGAGGGCGACCACCGCGGCGGGCTTGAGGCGTTGCAGGACGCCGTCGCGGTGGGCGAAGCCGAGGATCCAGCAGAACAGGTAGGTCGAGAGGTCCCAGAGGGCGGCGCCGAACCGGTTGTCGGGGGCCGACCAGGCGAAGGTCAGGACGACGATCGGAGCGAGGGACAGAGCGAGGACGGGGACAGGGGCGAGGCGGAACAGTCGGAGGAGCAGCGGGGAGAGGAGGACGAACCAGAGGTAGGTGCGCAGGTACCAGAGGATCTCCCAGGCCTGCTCGCCCCAGGCGTTGCCCGGGGGATCGCCGAGCGGCACGATCCAGTAGACGATCTGCCAGCCCGGCATCCAGTCGTGGATCAGCATGGCCACGACGACGAAGGCGCCCCAGAACCAGAAGGGGGGCAGGAGGCGACGGAGGCGGCTCCTCACCACCGTGAGTGCGGGGCGTTCGAGGGACTTGGCCATGAGGGTGCCGGCGAGGGCGAACATGACGCCCATCGAGGGGAAGAGCATGCCGGCCCAGGCCCAGCCGAAGGTGTGGTACGTGACTACGCGGATGAGGGCGAGGGCTCTGAGGGTGTCGAAGTAGCGGTCCCTTTGGCGTGCCGCGGGGGTGGAATCCTGGGTGTCCGTCGCCACCGCACCCGGCACTGTCGGCTGTGCCCACCCTCCCCCACTCTCGGTAGCCGCTACGACGGGAGCACCCCTCCTGTGTGAACCCACTCAGCTCACCCCCGCCGGTGTCCCGACCTCGCCCGTCCGCTTCAGCTTCTGCCAGCGGAGGCGGCCGCCTGTGAGGGCGGTGATGCAGGAGTGGATGAGGACGAGGTACATCATCTGGCGGTAGGCGAGTTGCTGGAGGGGCATCATCAGGAGGTAGCGGTACTTCTCCCGGTCGAGGCGGAAGGCGTACGCCGCGCAGACCAGCTGAACGCCCAGCACCGCCAGCCAGGCCAGCAGGGCGGCCTTGAAGTCGATGAAGATCATCGAGTAGACGGTGAACACGTCGATGAGCGGGGCGAAGACCGGCGTGACGATCTGGAAGAGCACGACCAGGGGCATGCCGACCCGGCCGAAGCGGCCCGAGGGGCCCTTGTCGGTGAGCGACTTGCGGTGCTTCCAGAGGGCCTGCATGGTGCCGTACGACCAGCGGTAGCGCTGGGACCACAGCTGTTTCAGGGAGCCCGGTGCCTCGGTCCAGGCGCGGGCGTGCTCCTGGTAGACGACCCGCCAGCCAGCGCGGTGCATGGCGATGGTGATGTCGGTGTCCTCGGCGAGGGTGTCCTCGCTCATCCCGCCGACCTCGAGGACCGCGTCGCGGCGGAACGCGCCGATCGCGCCCGGGATCGTCGGCATGCAGCGCAGCAGGTCGTACATGCGACGGTCGAGGTTGAAGCCCATCACGTACTCGATGTGCTGCCAGGCGCCGATGACCGTGTCGCGGTTGCCGACCTTGGCGTTGCCGGCGACCGCGCCGACCTGAGGGTCGGCGAAGGGCTGCACCAGCTGCCCCACGGTGTCCGGCTCGAAGACGGTGTCGCCGTCCATCATCACGACGATGTCGTAACTGGCTTTGCGCACGCCGTTGTTCAGCGCGGCCGGCTTGCCCGCGTTCTCCTGCCGGATCACCCGGACGTTCGGCATGCCCAACGACGCCGCGATCTCGGCCGTACCGTCCGTCGAGCCGTCGTCGACGACGATGATCTCGATGGGGTGGGTGCTCTGCGCCAGCGAGTTGAGGGTGTTGGCGATGCACTCCTTCTCGTTGTACGCCGGGACGATCACGCTCACGGGCCCGGTGACGGTCGGGCCCCAGCTGAAGCGGCGCTTGTTGCGCTGTCTGTAGTGGCGGCGGGCGAGGAGCAGCATCATCCCGAAGCGGCCCATGACGGCCACACCGACGACCATGAGCCCGACGGAGAGCGTCGGCACCGTCCACTCGGCGACGGCGACGGCCGCGACGAGCGCCTTGCCCTCGTAGAGGGTCGCCCCGGTGGCCTCGCGGTGGGCGGCCTGGAGACGGGACTCGGCCGACCCGCCCCCGGCGCCCCGCCCGGCAGAAGCACCCCCGGGCTGCTCCCCTGCGGCTCCTGCCGCCCCCGCCGCTCCCGTCGCTCCCGTCGCCCCAGGAGTCCCAGCCTGCTGCTGCCCGTCCGGGCTGCCCGCGTCCTGGGTCTGCATGACGCCGCTGATGGTGGTGAAGGTGTACCCCTTCGCCTTCATCTGCTCGATGTACTCGGGCAGCGCCTTGATCGTCTGTGAGCGTTCGCCGCCGGCGTCGTGGAAGAGGACCGACGCGCCCTTGCCGTCGTCCGGAGTGGCCCACTTGATGATCTTCGAGACGCCCGGCTTCTTCCAGTCGTCGCTGTCGGTGTCGACGAAGACGCTGGTGTAACCGTCCTCGCCGAGCTTCTGGTAGACGGGCCAGCTGTAGTTGTCGATGGCGTCCGTCTCGGAGGAGTACGGCGCCCGGAACAGCGTGGTGGTGATGCCGGCCGCACCCGCGAGCGCGAGCTGGGTCTGCTGCATCTCCCGGTTGACGCGGGCGTCGCTCTGGTAGGACAGGTCGACGTGGGTGAAGGTGTGGATGCCCACCTCGTTGCCCTGTCCGACCATGTCCTTCACGATGCTCGGGTAGCGCGACACCATCGAGCCGACCACGAAGAACGTGCCGGGCACGTCGTACTTCTCGAGGATCTCCAGGACCTGGGGCGTCCAGGTGGGGTTGGGCCCGTCGTCGAAGGTGAGCGCGATCGTCTTGTCGGGGACGGAGACGGTCGTGGCCTGGCCGCCCCGGAAGGTGAGGATCGGCCCGCCGTCGAGGACGTCGTCGGGAACGGCGCTGGAGCCGGCCCCGGTGCGCACGCGCTGGTCGCCGCCGACCTCGCTGCGTAGATAGCCGTCGAGCAGCATCACGCTGGTCAGCGCGAGCAGGAGCAGTCCCGCGAGGATGACCCGGGGTTTCTGCAGGGCCGCGGCCTTGCCCGCCGCGCGTTCCATGCGGCTGGGAGCGCGGCGGCGGCCGCGGGAGGAAGTCGTCGTCATGAAGTGGCTGCGTTCCGGTCAGTTGGCGGCCGCGGTTGCGGACGCGGACGGGCTGGGGGTGGGGGCTCCCGAGGGCGGGGCGGACGGAATGCCGCTCGGGCGGACGGCCTGGTCGCCCCGGCCGCCGTCCGGGCGGAAACCGCCGGGTCCCTGACCGTTCTGGCCGTCCTGGCCCTGCCCACCCGGGCCGCCCCCGCCGAACGGCAGCAGCGAGGAGGGGGTCAGGGAGGTGCCCCAGCCCATGAAGGCCGCGCCGAGGACGACGGCGTACCCGAGGCAGGCGACGCCGAGGAGAAGGCCGATCCGGCGCAGCAGTTTGGAGCGGCGTCCGGAGGTGTCAACGAACACGGGTCCTTCGGCGGACTCGTTGCCGCGTTTGCGACGGCGACCGCGCACATCGGCGCGGCTTTCGATGGCAGGCTCGGATTGCATTCCCCGGATATTAGGGATGCTTTATGTGGCCTAAACTCTGGATTCCTTGTGAGAGACCCATGAGAAAAGTCTTAACCTGTCTCTTTCCTGAGAGATCTCCGGAACTCCTCCGCGACAGCCCCGCGCCATGAGAGCGTTGAATGTCCCTTTTGGCTTTTTTTCGTCCCGAGAGACGGAAACCTTGAGAGCGGGTGCATGCGCAATGAGGAGTTTCCGGACGCCTATGGCCGGGCTTACCTGTCTGTTCGCCCTGGCCGCGGCGGGGTGCTCCGCGGGCTCCGAAGGCAGCACGGACGCGGCGCCGGCACCACCGAAACAGACCTCCGCGTCACCGTCGCAAAGCACCGCGCCCACGACCGCGACCACCACGTACGCGCCGTACGTCAGCGTCACCGAGGCCTCCGACAACGACCCGGCCGGCTCCCCCACCACGTACAACCTGGCCTTCGTGATCTCCGACGGCAACGGCTGTACGCCGAAGTGGAACGGCACGCACGCCGTCGGCGACTCGACGGTCAAGTCCCGGATCTCGGCGCTGACGGAGCCCGGCGCCACGGTCCGCGTGTCCTTCGGCGGAGCCTCCGGCAAGGAACTCGCGGCGGCCTGCGACAGCGCCTCGGACCTCGAGGAGGCGTACGGCGCGGCCCTGGACGCGGCGGGCTCCACCCAGGCCGACTTCGACATCGAGGGCGACGAGCTGACCGACTCCGACTCGGTCGACCTGCGCTCCGAGGCGATCGCGGCGCTCCAGAAGGAACGCCCCGACCTGGAGGTCACCTTCACCCTGCCGGTGATGCCGTCCGGGCTCGACGCCGACAGCCTGGCCCTGTTGGAGTCCGCCAACGAGCACGACGTGCAGGTCGCCACCGTCAACATCATGACGATGAACTACGGCGAGACGTACGCCGACGACATGGGCGACTACGCCGTCACCTCGGCGAAGGCCACCCAGGCCCAGCTCAAGAAGGTCTTCGGCCTGTCCGACGCAGGCGCCTGGCGGGGCATGGCGCTCACCTCGATGCTCGGCGTCAACGACGTCGACAACGAGACGTTCACGCTCGCGGACGCGGCCCAGGTACGGACGTTCGCCGAGGAGAAGGAGATCGCCTGGGTGTCCATGTGGTCCACCTTCCGCGACCAGCAGTGTGCGGACGAGGACGCCGACCAGGACGACCCGTTGACCAACTGCAGTGGGGTGAAGCAGAGTTCAGGAGCCTTCGCAGAGGCGTTCTCGGAGTAGGTCTCAGCGTCGCCGGTAGACGATCCGCCCGTCCACCACCGACGCCACGCACGTCCCGGTGGCGCCCCGTTCGGCGAGCGTCGCCTCGTCCGGTACGTCGAAGAAGGCGAACCGCGCGGCGGAGCCCCGCTCTCTCGGCTGCGCGAACTCCACCGGCCAGTCGGAGGCGTACGGGTCGAGCGACGGCACCCCGCCCGGCCGCCCGAGCCGGCCCATGACCCCGATCCCCGAACGGTGGACGACGTCCCGCACCGCACGGTTGCGCAGTTCCTCGCAGGCCGCCACGACCGTGCCGTGCGCCAGCATCCGCTGCACCCCGCGCCGGGCGCTCGCGGCCCAGCGGGCGTCGTCCATGGCCAGCATCGCGAGGGCGTCCCCGAACAACGGCGCGGTGCCCAACTCGTCGGCCTCGCGCGGATCGGGGTGGTACGCCTCCTCCAGCAGCTCGGTGCCGTGCAGGTTGATGAGCCCGGGCGTGAGGATGCCGGGCCACTGGCGCACCCGTGCCCGCGGATGGGCGGCGACGAGCTCCTCCAGCGGGCCGGCCTCGGCGACCCACGCGCCCTTGACGGCGAGCGCCCGGCCCCTGGAGTCGGCGTGAATGGTCAGCACGTACGGCTCAGTTGGAGGCGAGCAGCTTCAGCTCGGGGTGTGCGGTCCCGCCGTCGATCGCCGTGGACGAGATGTGGGACATGACCCGCTCGTCGACCGGGTCGTTCGCCGGGTCGTCGTGCACGACGAGGTGCTCGTACGTCGTGGCCCGCTGGGCCGGGACGCGCCCCGCCTTCCTGATCAGGTCGATGATCTCCAGGCGGTTGGAGCGGTGCTTGGCGCCGGCGGAGGAGACGACGTTCTCCTCCAGCATGATCGAGCCGAGGTCGTCCGCGCCGTAGTGCAGGGAGAGTTGCCCGACCTCCTTGCCGGTGGTCAGCCAGGAGCCCTGGATGTGCGCGATGTTGTCCATGAACAGCCGCGCGATGGCGATCATCCGCAGGTACTCGAAGAGGGTGGCCTGCGTCCGGCCCTTCAGGTGGTTGTTCTCGGGCTGGTAGGTGTACGGGATGAAGGCCCGGAAGCCACCCGTGCGGTCCTGGACGTCACGGATCATCCGCAGGTGCTCGATGCGCTCGGCGTTGGTCTCGCCGGTGCCCATCAGCATGGTGGACGTGGACTCCACGCCCAGCCGGTGCGCGGTCTCCATGATCTCCAGCCAGCGCTCGCCGCTCTCCTTCAGCGGGGCGATGGCCTTGCGCGGCCGCTCGGGCAGCAGCTCCGCACCCGCGCCGGCGAAGGAGTCGAGACCGGCCGCGTGGATGCGCTGGATCGCCTCCTCGACCGACACCTTCGAGATGCGGGCCATGTGCTCGACCTCGCTCGCCCCCAGGCTGTGGATGACGAGCTGCGGGAACGCCTTCTTGATGGCGGAGAAGTGCTCCTCGTAGTACTCGACGCCGTAGTCCGGGTGGTGGCCGCCCTGGAACATGATCTGGGTGCCACCCAGCTCCACGGTCTCGGCGCACCGCCGCAGGATGTCGTCGAGGTCACGGGTCCAGCCCTTGGCCGTGTCCTTCGGCGCCGCGTAGAAGGCGCAGAACTTGCACGCCGTGACGCACACGTTCGTGTAGTTGATGTTGCGCTCGATGATGTACGTCGCGATGTGCTCGGTCCCCGCGTACCTGCGGCGGCGTACGGCGTCGGCGGCGGCGCCCAGCGCGTGCAGGGGGGCGTCGCGGTAGAGGAGGAGCGCCTCCTCGGGGGTGATCCGCCCGCCGTCCGCGGCACGGTCGAGCACAGACTGGAGGTCGGCCTTCTCGGTCACCGGGGGCGTCCCATTCGTCAAGGGTTGTGGACGGACCGAACCAGCCTACGTCAGTGGTTTTCCCGTCAGCACCTCAGGCCGTGAACGCGCCGATGAGCAGCCCGAGGAACGCCCCCACGATCAGGAACGGCCCGAACGGGATCGCCGTCTTGCGGTTCGCCCGCCGCAGGACGACCAGGACACCGCCGTACAACGCCCCCAGCAGGAACCCGGCGAAGGTGCCCAGCATCACCGTCGGCCAGCCGTACCAGCCGAGGGCGGCACCCGCCCCGAGCGCGAGTTTCACGTCGCCGAAGCCCATGCCGCCGGGGTTGATGAGGTGCAGCACGAGGTAGCCGACGCCGAGGGCGAGGGAGCCGAGCAGGGCCGTCGTCCAGTCACCGGCGTGCTCGGGCGCCAGCGCGGCCAGGCCCAGCAGCGCGAGCGCGGCGGCCGCGAGCGACAGGGTGAGCGGGTTGGGCAGCCGCCGCACCCGCAGGTCGACCGCCGCCAGCAACACGCCGACGGGCGCCAGCACCAGCCAGACGGCAAGCTCGGGCCGCGTACCGGTGGCGGCGGCGAGGGCGGCGCAGAGAAAGGCGGTGACCGTGGAAAGCGGCAACGCACGGGGGCCGTACGGCGCCCCCGCGCCCTCCGCTCCCCCCGCACACGCCTCGCACCGCGTCCCTCCGACCCAGCCCCGGATCCGCCCGCCGATCGGATGCCCCTGCGGACAGGTTTCCCGCCACGGCTCCTCGTCCGGCGCCGAGAACCGGTACGCGGCCCTGGGCAGCAGCGCTCCCGACGCCGCACCCCACACCGCGGCCACGAGGATCAGCAGCAGGTCGCTCATGCGCTACTTGACCTTCGTCATCCGGGCCACCGGGCGGCCGGAGCCCTCGCTGTCCGACGCGTACGTGAGGTCGTCGCCGGCGGGGGTCAGGGTGACGGTGTGGGCGCTCTTCACACAGGTGGCCGGATTCGAGTCGGCGGCCACGGACTTGGCGACGATCCGCTTGCCCGTCACGTCCTTCAGGGTGAGGACGTCGACGCAGACCATGGTGCCGAGCGGATCGGTGTTGCGGACGCTGCCCAGCTCCTCCCCCACCGCCGCCTGCTTCACGGTGACCCGGAACGTCCCCATGGGCACGCTGCCGCCGAGTCCGGTGCCCTGCCCCTCCCATGTGCCGAGGTAGCGACCGGGGACTCCGGCCACCTGTGAGGCACCGTCACCCGGCAGGTCACCCACCGTCGGCGCCGACGACGGCGACACGGAGTGACCGCCATCCGCCGAGGTGTCGCTGTCACGATCCTGACCCGGCAACAGGTCGAACACGAACACCGACCCCACCGTCACCGCCGCCAGTGCTCCCGCCACCGCGAGCGCCACGGTGCAGCTCAGCCGCCGCCCCCGCCCACCGTCCCCGGGCGTCGAGGTCGCCGCGACGGACACGGAGAGCCTGCCGGGCCCCTGACCGGACGGCGCCGACGGTACGGCGGTGTCCTGCGGCGACGCGTCGCGCGGCTCCGGCACGAAGGGCAGGGCGTCCACGGGCGGCATGACGGGAGGCGGCCCGAACTCACCCACGGACAACGACGAGCTGCCCACCGAAGGACTGCTGAACTCCACCGGCCCCGACGCCGCCACCCCGGCCGCCCCGGCCACCTCAGCCACCCCCGCCGCCTCAAGGTTCAGCAGCTGTACGGCACTTCGCCCGACCCGCTCCACCAGCGCCCCCGGCAGCCACCCCGCCGCCACCAGCCGGGCCGCGCCCTCCGGAGCGAGCCGTCGGGCCACCTCGCGGGGCGTCGGTCGCGCGGCCGGGTCCTTGGCCAGGCACGCCGACACCACCTCACGCAGCTCGCCGCCCAACTCCCCGAGCCACGGGTCCTCGTGGACGACCTTGTAGAGCAGCGCGGCCGAGGAGTCGCCGGGGAAGGGCGGCTCGCCGGTCGCCGCGTACGCGAGGACCGCGCCGAGGGAGAAGACGTCGGCCGCGCCCGTCGCGCCCTTGCCGAGGATCTGCTCGGGGGACATGTAGCCGGGGGAACCGATCGAGACGCCGGTGGAGGTCAGGGAGGCCGTGCTGTCGGTGGCGCGGGCGATGCCGAAGTCGATGAGCAGCGGGCCGTCCACGGTGAGGAGGACGTTGGACGGCTTCACGTCCCGGTGCACCAGCCCCAGTTCGTGCACCGCCGTGAGCGCCTCGGCCAGCCCCGCGCCCAGGACCCGTACGGTGTGCTCGGGCAGCGGGCCGCCGTCCGCGACGGCACCGGCGAGCGACGGACCCGCCGCGTACGCCGTGGCGACCCAGGGGACCGACGCGTCCGGGTCGGCGTCCAGGACCGGTGCGGTCCACGCGCCGCCCACCCGCCGGGCCGCCTGGACCTCGCGGCGGAAGCGGGCGCGGAACTCCTCGTCGAGCGCGAAGTGCGGGTGCACGATCTTGACGGCGACCGTGCGGCCGCCGGCACTGCGGCCCAGATAGACACGGCCCATTCCGCCGGAGCCGATGCGGCCGAGCAGTCGGTAGGGCCCTATGGCGGTGGGCTCGTCGGCTCCGAGCGGCTGCATGGCGTCCACCTCTCCCCCGTAGGACTCCTCAGCAGATTAGTGCGACGGGGCGGCCGTGCCCTCACTGCTGGAGCAGATCCCCCACTACGGGAACAGATCCCCGCACCGCCGGAACGGTTCCCCTCACCGCTGGAGCAGATCCACCTTCACGTCCGCCGGGAAGCCGGTCGTCGGGCCGACGCGGCGGGCGAACTCGGCGACCGCGGCGAGTTGGGGGCCTGCGAAGCGGAAGTCGAGGGTGGTGAAGTAGCGCTCCAGGACCTCCTCGTCGAAGGACTCCCAGCGGGCCGCCTGCTCGGCGACCTTGCCGACCTCCTCCAGGGAGAGGTTGCGGGAGGCGAGGAAGGCCTCGTGGACCTGGCGGGTGATGACCGGCTCCCGCTCCGCGTAGTCCCGTCGCGCCGCCCACACGGCGAAGACGAACGGCAGCCCGGTCCACTCCTTCCACAGCGAGCCGAGATCGTGCACTTGGAGCCCGTAGCGCGGCCCGTCGAGCAGGTTGGCCCGCAGCGCCGCGTCTCCGATGAGTACGGCCGCCTCCGCCTCCTGCATCATCAGGCTGAGGTCGGGCGGGCAGGTGTAGTAGTCGGGCTGGACTCCGAAGCGTTCCGCCAGCAGCAGCTGGGCGAGGCGGACGGAGGTGCGCGAGGTCGAACCGAGGGCGACCCGGGCGCCGTCGAGCCGGTCCAGCGGGACCTGCGAGACGATCACGCAGGACATGACCGGCCCGTCGCACCCCACGGCGATGTCGGGGAAGGCGACCAGGTCGTCCGCGTTCTTCAGGAACTCGACGAGGGTGATGGGCGCGATGTCGAGGTCTCCCTGCACCAGCTGCTCGCTGAGCTTGTCCGGGGTGTCCTTCGTCAGCTCGAAGTCCAGCAGCGTGCCCGTTCTCGCGAGCCCCCAGTACAGGGGCAGGCAGTTAAGGAACTGAATGTGGCCGACGCGCGGCCGGGTGCGAGAATTGTCCACATCGCGAGGCTAGCCCTCGTGGGGTACGGTTCCCCCTTCAGGGTGCGCCTCGGTCGAGGCTTCGTGTCGCGGGAGTCCCGTCAACCTCACCCACATGGTTTCAAACATCCGAGTGAAGTGATCTTGACCTCTATTGCTTTCGGCTGCCTGCGTGCTAGGCTCGCCGCAAGTTGCAGTTTGGTTTCCCTTGCAGTACAGAGCCTGCGGAGCATGTAACCGCGGGCTCTCGTCGTTTTCAGACGTATGCAGAGTTGTGCGGCATCTTGTTTTCACACTTGCAGGGTTCTGGAGCAGGGCAACCCTTTGGGCCCAAGGAGGGCTTATGGCTACCGGAACCGTGAAGTGGTTCAACGCCGAAAAGGGCTTTGGCTTCATCGCCCAAGAAGGCGGCGGCCCCGACGTCTTCGTTCACTACTCCGCGATCAACGCCTCCGGCTTCCGCTCCCTCGAGGAGAACCAGTCGGTGAGCTTCGACGTCACCCAGGGCCCGAAGGGCCCGCAGGCGGAGAACGTCACTCCCATCTGATCGCGCCGCACAGCAATACCCAAGGAGCCCCGCGCCAACCGGCGACGGGGCTCCTGCCCTTTTCACACGTGCTGCATGACGAGCACGAACGTCGTCCCCGGCACCAGCGCCTCGTACGCGTGCGGCACATCCCCCCGGTAGGTCACGTAGTCCCCCGGGCCCAGCTCCACGCTCTCCCCGACCGGCCCCGCCTTCATCCGCCCCGCACTCACGACCAGATGCTCCACCGAGCCCGGAATGTGCGGCTCCGACACCCGCGCCGCGCCGGGCTCCGCCCGCACCTGGTAGATGTCCCGCCGGGCGCCCGAGGAGCCGGCCGACAGCAGGGTCCCCACGAAGTTGGCCTGCTCCGAGGCGACCGCGGGCCCTTCCCCCGCCCGGATCACCCGCACCGCGGGCGTCGGCGGCTCCACCAGCGCACTGAACGGCACCCCCAGCGCCACGCCCAGCGCCCAGATCGTCTCCATGCTCGGATTGCCGCTCGCCCCCTCCAGCTGCGACAACGTGGACTTCGCGATCCCGGCCCGTTTGGCCAGCTCGGACAGGGACAGCCCGGCGCGCGTGCGTTCGCGGCGCAGGGAGGCGGCGATCCAGTCGAGGGGGAGGCGGGAGGGCTGGGACGCGGCGTCGGACATGTCGTTCGCTCCATCGGTACCTTCGTTCGCCTTGACGAACGCGAGCCATTCTGTTCATTGTAGAAAACATGCGTTCGCTGCTCCGAACACCCTGGACTCCTCTCGTCCGCGACAGCTCCCTCGTCCGCGACAGCTCCCTCGTCTGGCTGGCGAGCGGCATCGTGGGCGTCTCGTTCGGCGCGATCGCCGTGGCCGGCGGCCTTCCGGTGTGGGTGCCGGTGGTGATGTCCCTGATCGTGTACGCGGGCTCCGCCCAGTTCAGCGCGGTCGGCGTACTGCTGGCCGGGGGCGGTCCGTTCGCCGCTGCGGCCACCGGGCTGCTCCTCAACACCCGCACCGCGGCCTACAGCCTCGCCGTCGCGGACGTACTGGGCCGGGGACGCCTCGCCCGCTTCGTCGGCGCGCACCTCGTGACCGACGAGACGGTGGCGTTCGCCCTCGCCCAGCCCGACCCGGTACGGCGCCGGAGCGCGTTCTGGATCTCCGGGCTCGGTCTCTTCACCACCTGGAACGTGTCCGTGCTGGCCGGAGCCCTCGCCGGCAGGGCCCTGGGCGACACCGCCCGCTTCGGCCTGGACGCCGCCTTCCCCGCCGTACTCGTGGCGCTCGTCCTGCCCGCACTGCGCGAGGACGCGCGCGTACGGCGGGCCGCGCTGCCCGGCGCGGCGGTCGCCCTGGCGGTGACGCCGATCGTCCCGGCCGGGGTGCCGGTGCTGGCGGCCCTGACCGGGCTCGCCGCCCTGTACCGCCGAAAGGGGACGGCATGAGCGCGACGGTCGCCATGATCCTGGCGCTGGCGGTGGGGACGTACGCCTTCCGCCTGGTGGGCCCCGTCCTGCACGGGCGGATCGACATCTCCCCCCGCGTCCAGGAACTGCTGTCGACGGGAGCCGTCGTCCTCCTGGTCGCCCTGCTGGCCACCGGAGCACTCACCGAGACCGGCCACTTCGCCGGGTGGGCGCGCCCGGCCGGGGTGCTCGTGGGCGGCCTACTCGCCTGGCGGCGGGCGCCGTTCGTGGTGGTCGTGCTGGGAGCGGCGGGCACGACGGCCCTGCTGCGGGCGGCCGGGTTGGCGTGAGCGACGCACTTGTCAGTGGCCGCCGCTAGGCTCCCCCGCCATGACCCAGACCCCCGACTTCCTGACCGCGACGCGGACCTTCTACGACACGATCGCCGCCGACTACGCCCATAACTTCCGGGAGGGGCTGGCGAGAAGGCCCCTGGAGCGGGCCCTGCTCACCACGTTCGCGGAGCTGGTGGGGAACGCGGGCCAGGTCGCCGACCTCGGCTGCGGCCCGGGACGAGAGACGGCGTACCTCGCCTCCCTCGGCCTCCCGGTGTTCGGGCTGGACCTGTCGGAGGGGATGCTGGCCGTGGCCCGGCGCGAGAACCCGGGGCTGCGGTTCGAGCAGGGCTCGATGCTGGAGCTGGACCTCCCGGACGGCGAGCTCGCGGGCGTGTTGTGCTGGTACTCCTCCATCCACACCCCCGTGGACCTACTCCCCTCCCTGTTCGCGGAGTTCCACCGCGTCCTGGCCCCCGGCGGCCACCTGCTCCTCGCCTTCCAGACGGGCGACGAGCCCCGCCACCTCGACGGGCCGTGGGGTCACCCGGTGGCGCTCGACTTCCAGCGCAGGCAGCCGGACACCATCGCCGGGCTGCTGAGGACCGCCGGGTTCGCGCTCCACTCACGAGCGGTGCGCGAACCCGACGACGCCCTGGGCGACACCGCCCCGCAGGCCTTCCTGATCGCCCGCAAAGAATCACGGGCGGCCGAGTGAATCAGGTCGGGGTAATGGGGCATCACCAAAAGCGGAATTGAACACTCCTTTGACGTCCGGTTAATCAGAGCGTGCGCCAGGACGCCAGGTCCGTGAAGCCGCGGAATGCGCCCTTTCCCGGCGCAACTCGCCCACCTGATCCAGTGTCAAACAGACGATCGCAGAAAGCAGAGAAACCGCGAAGGGTCACTTCCGTATGCGCACGTACCGAACCATCGCCGCCACCGCAACCCTCGCCTTAACCCTGGGTGGTGCCTTCCTCGCGGCGCCCGCCGCACAGGCGGCCCCCGCGGCCACGGCCTCCCTCGTCCACTACCAGGGCGAGCTCTGGTACAAGGCCGCGCCCGGCCAGACGAACCGCCTGACCGTCTCCGCGAAGGTCGTGGAGAGGACGGAGTTCGAGTCCGACTACGTCCTCACCTTCCGCGACCGCGTCACCATCACCCTGGCCGCCGCCGAGTGCACGTACCCCTCGGCGGCCGACCACACCGTCGCCCAGTGCGTGGTCCCCGCCCCCCTCGGCTCCGACGACTCCGACATCTACGACGTCGACCTCGGCGACCGCGACGACACGGCCACCATCCCCGCCGGCAACTCGGCGTACGCCGGAATCCACGGCGGCACCGGCAACGACGTCATCCGAGGCAGCGGAGCGTCCGTCCTCTACGGCGAGGCCGGCAACGACCGCCTCGAAGGAGGCGGCGGCGTCTGGGGCCTCGGTTCCTTCGGCGGCCCCGGCAACGACACCCTCACCGCCTGCCACTACGAGTGCCACGGCGGCGCCGGCAACGACTCCCTGACCGGCGACACCGAGGAGATCGAGAACAACCTCTTCGGCGACGACGGCAACGACGTGCTGCATGGCCGCACGGGCGCGGACGTGCTGTACGGGGGCAAGGGCAACGACAAGCTGTACGGCGAGCAGGGCAACGACGTGCTGTACGGCAACAGCGGGAACGACGTGCTGTACGGGGGGCCGGGGAGGGACCGACTGTCGGGCGGGCCGGGGACGGACAGGGAGTATCAGGGCTGAGGCCGAAGGGGCGGGGGCGGGGCACCCGCCCATGGGTCACCGCGTTCGCCGCGAGCTCTGCCACGACGTGCTGTGCGGTCGCGCTCACGTCACTGTCGTACGGGTGCCCCCACTCCGCGAGCTGCTGCGCGGTCAGGCGCCGGGCCAGTCGGGCACCGCGCGGCGGAGACAATCGAGAAGCGCGTTGCCGACCGGATGGCACGCCAGCAGCTCTTCGACCCCTGGCCGTCGCCGACGTTCAGCTTCGTGCTGGACGAAAGCGTGCTGTTGCGCCCCATCGGCGGACGCGAGGTGCACGCCGAGCAGTTGCAGAACCTCCTGCGCATCGGCAGCCTCCGGGCGGTCGAGCTTCAGGTGATGCCGATGGACCGCGAGGAACAGCCCAGCATGGACGGGCCGTTCAACCTCCTGACCGTCAAGAAGGGCGAGCAGGTAGCGTACGTGGAGATCCACACGTATCCACGACTCATCACGGACGCGGAAGAGGTACGTGTCCTGAGCGAGCGCTACGGACTCCTCAGGGCGCAAGCCCTCAGGCCCAACGAGTCGCTGGGCCTGATCGAGAAACTGCGGGGACAGCTATGAGCGCCGAGGAACTCAGCTGGTTCAAGAGCAGCTACAGCAGCGGCGGGGGCGGCGAGTGCCTTGAAATCGCCACCTGCGCCCAGGCCGTCCACCTCCGTGACTCCAAGCGGCCCGCCGATCCTCACGTAACTCTCTCCGCCGCCGCCTGGGGCGACTTCCTCACGTCCGTCACGAAGTGATCGTTGGGTCCGCCCGCTTCTTTGTCAGTGTCGTGCTTCCACGGCCCGCCTCAAGGGCGCTTCGCGTCGGCTGCGCCGATCGGCCTGCGGCCGCCCCTTGACCCGGTCCGCTCCAGCACGGGTGAGAAGCGAGCGAGCGGACGCAACAGCAACCGAACCGACACGCGCCCAGGGATCCAAGTCCCGTTGACTAGAGGCATGCAGCGACTCGCACTCTTCGACCTCGACGGCACCCTCGTAGACCGGCAAGCGGCGTTCACGGCGTGGGCCAAAGAGTTCGCTGAGGAGCGGGAGCTTGGGGAGGGGGCCGTGGGATGGCTGTGTGCTGCTGATGGGCGGGGGCGCGTCTCTCGGGAGCGGTTCTTTCACGACGTACGGGAGCGATTCGGTCTGGACCAGCCCGCCCTTGAGTTGTGGGGCCGGTTCCGTGAGCGTATGCCGGAGTTCGTGCGGTGTGACTCCGGTGTGCTGGACGGTCTCGCGTGGTTGCGGGCGTCGGGGTGGCTCGTGGGGATCGTCAGTAACGGGATGGCCGACATCCAGCTGAGGAAGCTCGAGCGGACCGGGCTCCGGGACGCGGTCGACGGGTACTGCATCTCCGGTGCCGTTCACATACGTAAGCCCGACGTCCGTATCTTTCAACTCGCCGCCCACCGGTGCGGGGCCGGCTCCGTCGCCGGGGGCTGGATGGTCGGCGATCACCCCGAACATGACATCCTCGGTGGCCACGCAGCCGGACTGCGCACCATCTGGGTCAGGCAGGATGGCATCTGGCCGTCGGACGTATCCGCCCCGCACGCCGACCGGGTCGTCTCGGACATCACCGCCGCCATCGGGACTCTCCTCCACGACAGCTGACACCGCGCCCTCGGTCGGGTCAATGGCCGAACAGGGGCACAGGAGACCGACCGTCTCGTGGACACGGCGCTGAAGAGCAACAGCCCCGTCTAATGCCCGTAATTCCCGGCGGAGAGGGCCGCCTCGTAGGACTGCCTCGCGAACACGTACGGGCCCATCCTCAGCTCTCCCCACTCCTCCCGGTGTGGCTGCCGGAAGGACGACCAGGTGATGGTCGTGGGTGTCACCGTGATGCGGGCCAGCAGGGGCCAGCACTCCCAGATGCCGCAGGTGCAGCCGAGCACGGGGGTGTCGTCGGCGGGAGTGAGGAAGTGGTTCGGGTCGGTGAACTCCGTGGCGGGGAGGCCTTCGTGCTGGGTGAGGACCAGCTCGGCCTCCTCCTCCGGCGTCTCGAACTCGTCCTCCAGCTCCTGGTGCCACAGTTCACGCGTCGCGTCCGCCACCAAGGTGCGCAGGTCCGTGCCGTCGATCCGCACGCCCCACACCAGCACCGCCTCGTTCTCGGAGGAGGGGTGCTGGAAGAACTCGATCTCGGTGTCGGTGTCGGTGTCGATGTCGGTGTCGTTCACTTCGCGTACAACGCCTCCACCTCCGCCGCGAAGTCCCGCATGATGGCCTCGCGGCGGAGCTTCATGGACGGGGTCAGGTGGCCGGTCGTCTCCGTGAAGTCGGTGGGGAGGACGGTGAAGCGGCGGATGGACTCGGGGCGGGAGACGAGCTTGTTGGCTTCGTCGACCGCGCGTTGCAGGACCGCGTTGAGGTCCTCGTCGCCGATGAGGAGTTCGGCCGGGACCGGGTGCTTGCCGTTCATCTGGCGCCAGTGGGTGAGGCCGTCGGGGTCGAGGGTGATCAGTGCGGAGACGTAGGGGCGGGCGTCGCCGAGGACGATGCACTGGGAGATCAGTGGGTGGGAGCGCAGCCAGTTCTCCAGTGGGGCGGGGGCCACGCTCTTGCCGCCGGCCGTGATGATCATTTCCTTCTTGCGGCCGGTGATCGTGAGGTAGCCCTCGTCGTCCAGTTCGCCTATGTCGCCCGTCGGCAGCCAGCCGTCGGGGGCCGCCGGGACGACTCCGCCCGCCGCCGGGTCCCAGTAGCCGCGCAGGACGTGGTCGCCGCCGATGAGGATCTCGCCGTCGGCGGCGATGCGGACTCTCGTCCCCGGCATCGGCCAACCCACGGTCCCCAGGCGCGGTTTCATCGGGGGCGTCACCGTCGACGCGCCTGTCGTCTCCGTCAGGCCGTAGCCCTCGTAGATCTCGATGCCGGCGCCCAGGTAGAACGAGGAGAGGCGGCGGCCGAGGGGGGAGCCGCCGCAGATGGCGTGGCGGACGCGGCCGCCCATGGCGTTACGGATGCGGCGGTAGACCAGGGGGTCGTAGAAGGTGCGGGCGGCGCGCAGGGCCGTGGAGGGGCTGGAGCCGGTGCCCGTCTTGTGGGCCTCGACCGCTTCGCCGTAGCGGCGGGCGACCGATGCCGCGCGGTCGAAGGAGGAGAGGCGGCCGCCGGACTCGGCGCGGGCGCGGGCGGTGTTGAAGATCTTCTCCAGCATGTACGGGATGGCCAGGAGGCAGGTCGGGCGGAAGCTCGCCAGGTCGGGGAGGAGCTCCTCGGCCTTCAGGCTGGGGGCGTGGCCCAGGCGGACGCGGGCGCGTACGCAGGCGATGGCCACCATCCGGCCGAACACGTGGGACATCGGGAGGAACAGCAGGATCGACACCTCGTCGTTCGACCTCGACTTGAAGATCGGGTAGAGGAGTTCGATCGCGTTGTCGACCTCGGCGAAGAAGTTGCCGTGGGTGAGGACGCAGCCCTTGGGGCGGCCGGTGGTGCCGGAGGTGTAGATCAGGGTGGCGAGGGTGTCCGGGACCAGCATTCCGCGCCGTACGGCGACTTCCTGGTCGGGGAGGTGCGCGCCCAGTTCCTCGAGTCGGTCGAGGTGGCCCTTCTCGATGACCCACATGTGCTGGAGGTCGGGCAGTCGGTCGCGTTCGGGGCCGATGGCGGCGGCCTGGCTGACGCTCTCGGTGATCAGGGCGACCGCGCCGGAGTCCTGGAGGATCCAGCGGGTCTGGAAGACGGAGGAGGTCGGGTAGACGGGCACGGTCACCAGGCCGGCCGCCCACGCGGCGAAGTCGAGGAGTGTCCACTCGTATCGCGTCCGTGCCATGACGGCGACCCGGTCGCCCGGTACCAGGCCCTCGGCGATGAGGCCCTTGGCGACGGCGAGGACCTGTGCGGCGAACTCGGCGGCCGTGACGTCGACCCAGGTGCCGTCCTGGGTCTTGCGGCTGATGACGATCGCGTCGGGGGCGGCGGCCGCGTTGTCGAAGGGCAGGTCGGCGAGCGAGCCGTGGGTGACGGGCAGGGCGAAGGGGGGCATCGAGGCCTCGCGTACGACTCCGTCGAGTCGGCGGGTCTCGGGGGCGACGAGGGTGGGGGGAGCGTCGTCGTAGCTGGCGGTGGTGGAGTACGGCGTGGACACGGGCGGCTCCCTGGGCGTGCAGCGGTGAACTGCTTGCTGCAAATACGTACGTGCCCCGCGTGGCGAAGCGTTCACCGACGGTGGCGACAGGAAATGGTTACCGGCGGTTAGGTACGGGGATAGTACGGGGCTGCTGTGGTGGGTTTGTGCGGGTACGGCGGCGATCCGGGGCCAGGCCTGTGCAACCTCGGGGGTTATGTGAGTGACCCTCACGTACGTCCCGAGCTGCCCTGACCTAGACTTACCCACGGTAACCTGACTTCGGAGCAAGTACCGGAGCAAGTACCGGAGCAAGTACTGCGGCAAGGACCGGAGCATTTCCGGAGCAAGTGACGAGCACGCCTTCGCGCCGAGCCCTGGGGAGATCGACATGGCCGATCGCTGTCTGAGCTTCACCGGCACCGCGCTCCGGCTCGCGCATCCGGCGTCGGGAGCGGTCAACGGACAGGTGGTACGGGTCTGCGGGCAGAGCCTGCTGGGGGCCTGATGACTCTCCTCACCCGTTCCCCCGCCCTCGCCCCGCTGCTCGCCCGGGGCGCCCTCCTGTCCCCCTTCAAGCATCCCCGCCCGGACGCCGACTTCCCCCGCACCCCGCTCGTCCTGCCCGGCGTGCGCGTCGACCTCGCGCGTCTGGCCGCCTACGAGCGGGTGTGCGGCTTCGCCACCGGCGAGGACGCCCTGCCGATCACCTATCCGCACGTTCTCGGCTTCCCGCTGGCGATGAGCCTGATGAGCGGCCGGGACTTCCCGCTCCCGCTGCTCGGCCTGGTCCACACGTCGATCGACATCACCCGGCACACCGCGCTCGCGACGACGACGGCGTACGAACTCACCGTCCACGTGGAGGGGTTGGCGCCGCACCGGCGCGGCACGGAGGCGGCCGTCGTCACCGGGCTGCGGGCCGGGGCGGACGTGGTGTGGGAGTCGCGGAGCACCTATCTGGCGCGGCACCGCACGGGCGCCCTTCCCGCACAGGCCCCGGAGCGGGAGCGGGCGCCGCTCCCCCACGTCGCAGAGTGGCGGCTGGGCGCCGACGTCGGGCGGCACTACGGGGCCGCGTCCGGCGACCGCAACCCCATCCACCTGTACCCGCTCACCGCCCGCCTCTTCGGCTTCCCCCGGGCCATCGCCCACGGCATGTGGACCGTCGCCCGCTGCCTCGCCGCCCACGGCACCCCGCGGGCCGCCCGGGTGCGGGCGGAGTTCCGGGCGCCGGTGCTGCTGCCGGGGACGGTGGAGTACGCGGCGGACGGGGGGCGGTTCGAGCTGCGGGGCGATCAGAAGGTGCACGTGGCGGGGAGTGTTCAGCCGCTGCCGTGAGCGACCAGCTCGTCCGGCGACGGCGGCGGTGCCCACGACCGCCCCGCCATCAGGCTGCCCAGGCCCGCCCACGCGAAGTTCATCAGGGTCGTCGCCGTCTGCCGGGCCGTGACGCCCTCCGTGGTGTTGGCCCAGGCGGCGAGCGCCTCGGCGGCGCCCACGAGGGCCTCGGCGAGCCCTGCGACCTCGCTCTCCTGCAGGTCGGGGTCGCGGTGGGCGTCCCGCGCCGCGACCGCGATCAGCTCGGTCACGAACGCGACGATCTCCTCGCGCATCGCGGCGACCTCGGCGGCGAACGGCTCGCCGTGGGTACGGGCCTGGAGGTGCAGCACCGACCAGGCGTCCGGGTGGTGCGCGGTGTGCGTGAAGAACGCCAGCAGGCCGTCCCAGAGTTGACGATCGGCGGGCAGCTCGGGGTGGACGCCGGCGCGGACGGCCTCGGTGAGGGCCTTCGCCTCGCGGCGGATGCAGGCCGTGAAGAGGTCTTCCTTGGAGTTCAGGTAGAGGTACACCAACGGCTTGGACACGCCCGCGAGTTCGGCGATGTCGTCCATCGAGGCGGCCATGTACCCGCGTTGCCCGAAGGTCCGTACGGCGGCGTCCAGCATCTGCTGCTCACGGACGGCACGCGGCATCCGCTTACCCTTCACGGCACCCATGGGCAAAGCGTAGTTGGGGCCGCGGCGGGTGCACCCCTACGATGCCTGGCCCTGCGTCTGCCCCTGGGCCCGGGCGCTGTCGTCGGCGCTGTCCTCCTGGGTGCGGTTCGCCTCCAGGTTCGCCTTGACCCGGTCCACCTTCTGCACGACCTGGAGCGACGCGCGGTCCCGCTCCTTGCGCAGCACGACGAAGCTGATCGGGGCGGAGAGCACCAGCGACAGCAGGACGACCCACATGCCGTTGGACGCGCCGAGGCCGCGCGGGACGACGCCGGAGTAGACGAGGCCCCAGACGACCACGAAGCAGGCCACGAAGACCCCGAGGCGCATCAGCGTGTAGCGGAGCATCTCAATCCACTCTTCCGTGTCGAACGGTTCCAAAGGTTTCAACGGTTCCAACGACCCCAAAGGGCCACCGTCCAGTGAAGCACGCCCGGGCCCCGATCTTGCAGGGGCCCCTCACGTCAGGGGCAGCAGCATGACGACGTCGTCGCGGTCTTCGTCGGGAGCCACGCGGATCGCGCCGGGTATGCGGCCGACCTCCTTGTAACCGCAGGAGCCGTAGAAGCGCTCCAGGCCGAGGCCGCCACGGCAGGTGAGGCGGATCGCCTCGATGCCGTCGAGGGTGCGGGCCGCGTCGGCGGCGGCGGCCAGCAGGTCGTGGCCGTACCCCTTGCCCTGGTGCCGTGGGTGCACCATCACCGTGTACAGCCACAGCCAGTGGGTCATCAGCCGGTGGGTGTTGAAGGTGAGGAACGCCGTCGCGGCCACCCGTCCCTCCTCGTCGTGCCCCACGAGGAGCCGGGCCCGCTCCTCGCTCATCGCGACGAAGTGCTTCACGAGCTCCGGGCGTATCTCCTCCCGGCTCACCGGCGGCACGAACCCGACGGCCCCGCCGGCGTTGCTGACGTCGGCCCACAGATCGATCAGACCGTCCCGCAGGGTGGGCGTGACGGCGGGGTCAAGCGTGAAAGTAAGGGGCATAGGCGCATAGTATCCATTACGGGATTACGAGAGCGCCCGCGCCGCCACCTCCAGATCCGCGACCAGCCCTCGGTACGCCGCCTCCCGGTCGTCCGCCCGCAGCACCGCCGACGGGTGCACGGTCGGCACCAGCCGCTCCGGCCGCCCGTGGATCTCCTCCTCCAGCACCGTCCCCCGCACCTGCGTGACCCGGAACGACGACCCCAGCAGCGCCTTCCCCGCCGTCGCCCCGAGCACCACGATCAGCTCGGGCTTCACGACCGCCAACTCGGCGGCGAGCCACGGCCCGCAGGCGGTCATCTCGCGCAGGCTGGGCGCCTTGTGGATCCGGCGCTTGCGGGGCTCGGCCTGGGTGAACTTGAAGTGCTTGACGGCGTTGGTGACATACGCGTCCGCTGGGTTGATGCCGGCGTCCTCCAGGGCTCGGTCGAGCAGTTTCCCCGCCGGGCCGACGAACGGCTTGCCCTGCCGGTCCTCCTGGTCGCCGGGCTGCTCGCCTACGAGCATGACGCGGGCGTGTTCGCTGCCCGCGCCGAAGACCGTTTGGGTGGCGTTCTGGTGCAGGGGGCAGCCACGGCAGCCGACGGCGGCCTTGCGCAAGGCGCTGAGACCGCCGTGGTCGGGGACGAAGGGGTCGGCGGTGTAAGCGTCCTCGGGTGCAGTGGTCACGGGGCCCGAGTACCCAGCCGACGCGAGGATGCCGACCAAAGGGGCGCGGGGAGCTGCGCGACCAGCCCCCAACGACTCGCCGTCGAACTCACACCCGCATCGGCTGCGGGGCCTCCCGGCGCGCCGGGTCCGGGCCGTCGTACTCGCGGATGATCTCGTACCGCGTGTTCCGCTCCACCGGACGGAAGCCCGCGTCGCGGATCAGGTCCAGCAGGTCCTCGCGGGTCAGCTTGTTCGGCGTGCCGTAGTTGTCGGCGTCGTGTGTGATCTTGTACTCGACGACCGAGCCGTCCATGTCGTCGGCGCCGTGCTGGAGCGCGAGCTGGGCGGTCTGGACGCCGTGCATGACCCAGAAGACCTTGACGTGCGGGACGTTGTCGAACAGCAGCCGGGAGACCGCGAAGGTCTTCAGGGCTTCGGCGCCGGTCGCCATCTGTGTCCGGGCCTGGAGCCGGTTGCGGACCTTGCCGTCCTGCATGTCCACGAAGTCGTGCTGGTAGCGCAGCGGGATGAAGACCTGGAAGCCACCGGTCTCGTCCTGGAGCTCCCGCAGCCGCAGCACGTGGTCGACGCGGTGGCGGGGCTCCTCGATGTGGCCGTAGAGCATGGTGCTCGGGGTCTTCAGACCCTTCTCGTGCGCCAGCCGGTGGATGCGCGACCAGTCCTCCCAGTGGGTCCGGTGGTCGACGATGTGCTGCCGGACCTCCCAGTCGAAGATCTCCGCGCCACCGCCGGTCAACGACTCCAGACCCGCGTCGATGAGCTCGTCGAGGATCTCGGACGCGGAGAGCCCCGAGATGGTCTCGAAGTGGTGGATCTCCGTCGCCGTGAACGCCTTCAGCGACACGTTCGGCAGCGCGGCCTTCAGCTCCCGCAGCGAGCGCGGGTAGTACCGCCACGGCAGGTTCGGGTGGAGCCCGTTGACGATGTGCAGCTCGGTGAGGTTCTCGCCCTCCATCGCCTTGGCGAGCTTGACGGCCTCCTCGATGCGCATCGTGTACGCGTCCTTCTCACCCGGCTTGCGCTGGAACGAGCAGTAGGCGCAGGACGCCGTGCACACGTTCGTCATGTTGAGGTGCCGGTTGACGTTGAAGTGGACGACATCGCCGTTCTTCCGCGTCCGCACCTCGTGCGCGAGGCCGCCGAGCCACGCCAGGTCGTCCGACTCGTACAGCGCGATGCCGTCCTCGCGAGTCAGCCGCTCACCGGAACGGACCTTCTCCTCCAGCTCGCGCTTGAGCCCGACATCCATGGTCACACCTCTCCTAGACAGACTTCGTAGACGGTACTCCCCCGCCCTTCGGGCGGGCGGCGCCCCCGTACGGCGCTTCGCGCCTACACCTCTTCGGGCAGCTCTCCGACCCGGTTCTCCCACTTCGTGGAGAGCACGATCGTCGTACGCGTCCTGGAGACGCCCTTGGTCCCGGACAGCCGCCGGATGATCTTCTCCAGACCGTCGACATCCGTCGCCCGCACCTTGAGCATGAACGAGTCGTCGCCGGCGATGAACCAGCAGTCCTCGATCTCGCTGAGGTCCTTCAGCCGGGCCGCCACGTCCTCGTGGTCGGCGGCGTCGGAGAGCGAGATGCCGATCAGGGCGATGACGCCGAGGCCCAGCGAGGCGGAGTGCACGGTGGCGCGGTAGCCGGTGATGACACCGGCCGCCTCCAGCCGGTTGATGCGGTCGGTGACGCTGGGTCCCGACAGGCCGACGAGGCGTCCCAGCTCCGCGTAGGAGGCCCGGCCGTTCTCCCTCAGGGCCTGGATGAGCTGCCTGTCCACCGCGTCCATGCGATCGAAGCCTTCCACTGAAAATTCTGAGTGATGAGAGGTAATGCGACTTACTCGGATGGCGCGCGCGTCGGACGGGTCGCGTCGCCGCCGCCCAGCTCTCCCGTCCAGCGGCGGTACAGCCCGTGCGGGACGCCCGCCGCGTCGAGGACCCGGCCGGCGACGAAGTCCACCAGGTCCTGGATGTGGGTCGCGCCCGCGTAGAAGGCGGGCGAGGCGGGCACGACGCTCGCGCCCGCGTCGTCCAGCGTCACCAGATGCCTGAGGGTCTGCCCGTTCAGCGGGGTCTCCCGCACGGCCACGACCAGCGGGCGCCGCTCCTTGAGCGTCACGCTCGCGGCACGTTGCAGCAGGTCCTTGGAGAGCCCCAGCGCGACTCCGGCGACACACGCCGTCGAGGCGGGCACGATCAGCATGCCCTTCACCGGGTACGACCCCGAGGACGGCCCGGCGGCCAGGTCCCCGGCGTTCCAGTGCCGTACGCGGTCGATGCCCACCGCGAACGTCCCGGGCTTCCCGTCGGCCCCCCGCGACAGCCATTCCCGCAGGTCGGCCTGCCAGTGGGCGTCCCGGAAGGAGATGCCCGTCTCGTCCAGCAGGGTCAGCCGGGAGGCCCGGCTGACGACAAGATCGACGCTCTCGCCCGCGTCCAGCAGCGCACGCAGCACAGCGGCGGCGTATGGCGTCCCAGACGCTCCGGACACCCCCACGATCCAAGGCACACGCTGCGTTTCTCCTGCGTTCACACCTTGAGCGTACCGGCGTGCGGAGGGGTGCTCAGGACCGGTGGGGCGCCTGGGGGGTGGCTCAGACCGTCAGGCCCCGGACCAGCAGATCAAGCAGCGCACACACGAACAGGGCAATGCCGATGAAGCCGTTGACGCTGAAGAACGCCCGGTTCACGCGGGAGAGGTCGTGGGGGCGGACGATCGAGTGCTCGTAGACGAACGCACCGGCGACGATGAGCAGGCCCAGCCAGAAGAAGCCGCCCGCGTCGGTGAGGGCGGCGTACCAGACGAACAGGGCCGTCGTCACGGCGTGACAGACGCGCGCTCCCCAGACCGCCGCGGGGATGCCGAAGCGGGCCGGGACCGACATGACGCCGATCTCGCGGTCGGTCTCGACGTCCTGGCAGGCGTAGATCAGGTCGAAGCCGCCGATCCAGACGCCGACCGCGAGGCCGAGGATCACCGCGTCCCAGGACCACTCGCCGGAGATCGCCAGCCAGCCGCCCACCGGTCCCATCGCCTGGGCCAGACCCAGGATGGCCTGCGGGAAGTTCGTGAACCGCTTGCCGTAGGGGTAGACCACCATCGGGATCACGGCGATGGGGGCGAGCGCCAGGCACAGGGGGTTCAGCAGGGCGGCCGCGCCCAGGAAGAACACGAGGGCGACCAGCGCGCCGGTCCAGGCGTGCTTCACCGTCATCGCGCCGGTGACCAGTTCGCGCTGGGCCGTGCGCGGGTTGCGGGCGTCGATCTCGCGGTCGATGATCCGGTTCGCCGCCATCGCGAAGGTCCGCAGCCCGACCATCGCGACCGTCACCAGCAGCAGTCGGCCCCAGTGGATGTTCCGGTCCCACTGGAACATCGCGGTGAGCGCGGCGATGTAGGCGAAGGGCAGGGCGAAGACGGAGTGCTCGATCATCACCAGGCGCAGGAAGGCCTTGGCACGTCCCGGTTGCGGGAGAGCGGCTGACGCGCTGCTCACAGCCCGTACTCCTTCCACCGGCGGTCGACCTTCGCCGCCGTCTCCGGGTCCGACTCCACCATGTCGGGCCACCCGCCGTCGCGGGTGTAGCCCTCCTCGGGCCACTTCCTCGTCGCGTCGATGCCTGCCTTGCCGCCCCAGAACTGCTGGTAGGAGGCGTGGTCGAGGTGGTCGACGGGGCCCTCCACGACGGTGAGGTCGCGGGCGTAGTCGGTGTTGCCCAGCGCCCGCCAGGCGACCTCGTGGAGGTCGTGGACGTCGCAGTCGGAGTCGACGACCACGATGAGCTTGGTCAGGGACATCATGTGCGCGCCCCAGATCGCGTGCATCGTCTTCTGGGCGTGCTTGGGGTACTTCTTGTCGATCGAGACGATCGCGCAGTTGTGGAAGCCGCCGGACTCGGGCAGGTGGTAGTCCACGATGTCCGGCACGATGATCTTCAGCAGGGGGAGGAAGAAGCGCTCGGTCGCACGGCCGAGGGGTCCGTCCTCCGTCGGGGGCCGCCCCACGACGATGGACTGGAGCAACGGCCGCTTGCGCATCGTCACGCAGTCGATGGTCAGCGCCGGGAACGGCTCCTGCGGGGTGTAGAAGCCGGTGTGGTCGCCGAAGGGGCCCTCGGGCAGCATCTCGCCGGGCTCCAGCCAGCCCTCGATGACGACCTCCGCCTGCGCCGGCACCTGGAGCGGGACGGTCTTGCAGTCCACCATCTCGATCCGCTTGCCGGCGATGAACCCGGCGAAGAGGTACTCGTCGATGTCGCCGGGGAGCGGTGCGGTGGAGGCGTACGTCACGGCCGGCGGGCAGCCGAAGGCGATGGCGACCGGCAGGCGTTCGCCCCTCCTCGCCGCGACCTGGTAGTGGTTGCGGCTGTCCTTGTGGATCTGCCAGTGCATGCCGATGGTGCGCTTGTCGTGGCGCTGGAGGCGGTACAGGCCGAGGTTGCGGATCCCGCTCTCCGGGTCCTTGGTGTGGGTCAGGCCCAGGTTGAAGAAGGAGCCGCCGTCCTTGGGCCAGGTGAACAGGGCGGGGAGCCGGTCGAGGTCGACGTCGTCTCCGTGCAGGACGACCTCCTGCACGGGCGCGTCTCCGGCCTTCACCTTCTTCGGCGGTACGTGGGTCATCGCGCCGAGCTTGCCGAACGCCTCGCGCACCCCGACGAAGCCGTGCGGCAGCTCGGGACGCAGCAGCCCGCCGATCTTCTCGGAGATCTCGCCGTACGACTTCAGGCCCAGGGCCTTGAGCAGGCGGCGGTCGGTGCCGAAGACGTTCATCGCGAGGGGCATGTCGGAGCCCTTCACGTTCTCGAAGAGCAGCGCGGGACCGCCGGACTTCTGCACCCGGTCGACGATCTCCCCGACCTCCAGATACGGATCGACCTCTGCCTTGACGCGCTTGAGGTCGCCTTCACGCTCCAGTGCCCTGAGCAGGGAACGAAGATCGTCGTAAGCCATGGGACCAAGTATCTGACACCCGCTACCCTGACCCCGTCACCGGGGGCGGTCCGTGCTCCCGTCGTCGTCTCCTGGGGGAACGCCCACCATGCTCCGGTATCTGCCCTTCCTGCTGGTCCTGGCGCTGTGGATCTACGCCTTCATCGACTGCCTGAACACGCCCGAGGAGCAGGTGCGGGGGCTGCCGAAGGTGATCTGGGTGATCATCATCCTGCTCTTCGGCGAGGTGCTGGTCGGTCCGATCGCATGGCTCGTCGCGGGCAAGGTCCGTACGGCCCCGGCAGGCGGCTCCACGCCCTCCGAGTGGCACCGCAGCCACCGGACCGAGTTCGTCGCGCCGGACGACAACCCCGAGTTCCTGAAGTCCTTGAAGGAAGAGAACAAGAAGGACGAGTCCCTGCTCAAGGACTGGGAGGCCGACCTGCGCCGCCGCGAGGAGGAGCTGCGCCGCAAGGAGAACGGCGAGGACCCGAAGGGCAGCTGAGCCGCTCCCGGTCTCACTCCTCCGGTTTCGCCTCCAGCCAGGTGAGGAGCATGTCGTCGAGGAGGGACTCCAGCGTCCGTCCCGACGTGTGGGCGTTGATCTCCAGCTGGACCGCCGACCAGCAGGTGAGGCTCATGATCAGCACGCGTAGACCGTCCGTGCCGTGGTGCTTCAGGATGTCGTCGGCGCACTCCAGGGCCTCCTGGGCGACGCGTTCCTCCGGATAGGTGCCGGCTGCCCTGCGCAGCAGTTCGATGGAGAGGCGGGAGATCTCCGGTGCGAGGGCGGCCAGCCGCTGGTCCTCTTCTTTGTCCACGCGATTCACCGTAGGAGACGGGGCGGATCCTGTACGGCGTCCGCCGGAAATCCCCCTGCCCGGACGACGCGGACCGACGGGGGCGTGCAGAGTGGGGCACATGGACCCGTCACAGGCACGCGCCTGGCTCGCCACCGCCGTCGAGGAGGCCCGCAGGGGCCTGGCCGAGGGCGGCATCCCGATCGGCGGCGCGCTCTACGGGGCCGACGGCGCCCTGATCGGCCGTGGTCACAACCGCCGCGTCCAGGACGACGACCCCTCCATGCACGCGGAGACGGCCGCCTTCCGCGCGGCGGGGCGGCAGCGGTCGTACCGGGGGACGACGATGGTGACGACGCTCTCGCCGTGCTGGTACTGCAGCGGCCTGGTCCGTCAGTTCGGGATCTCCCGTGTGGTGATCGGTGAGGCGGTCACCTTCCACGGCGGGCACGACTGGCTGGCGGAGCACGGCGTGGAGATCATGCTGCTCGACGACCCCGAGTGCGTCGCGATGATGCGTGACTTCATCGAGACGAACCCGGCACTGTGGAATGAGGACATCGGTGAGTGAGCCCACGCGCACCCGTATCCCGACCGTCGATCTGCGGCCCTGGCTGGACGGGGAGCCAAAGGCACGGGCGCGGATCGCCCGTACCGTCGACGAGGCCCTGCAGACCGCCGGGTTCCTGCTGGTCACCGGGCATGGTGTGGACCCCGCGCTGCGCGCCGCGATCCGGGCGGCGGCCCGGAACTTCTTCACCCTGCCGTCCCCGGTCAAGGAGACCTACGCGGCGCAGGTCGGCGGCCGCGGCTGGCTCGGGCCCGGCGCCGAGGCCAACGGCTACTCCGAGGGGACCGAGACCCCTCCGGACCTCAAGGAGTCCCT
This sequence comes from Streptomyces sp. NPDC002888, assembly GCF_042888465.1. NCBI lineage: Bacteria > Bacillati > Actinomycetota > Actinomycetes > Kitasatosporales > Streptomycetaceae > Streptomyces > Streptomyces sp. NPDC002888. The sequence goes on from NZ_JBIAPU010000018.1 coordinate 158,844, forward strand.
CACCTTCGCCACGCACGAGCCCTTCGACGACCCGGCCGTCAACGCGGAGTGGTACGCGCCCAACGTGTATCCCGCCGAGGTCCCCGAACTCCGGCGGCTGTGCGAGGAGTACCTGGCGAGGATGGGCGAGCTGGAGAACCACCTCCTCGCCCTGCTCGGGGAGGCGCTCGGGCTCGAACCCGACTTCTTCACCCGGCACATGGACCATCCCACATACGGCTTCAACATCAACTGGTACCCCGGCACGGACGTCGTCGGCGAACCGCAGCCGGGCCAGTTCCGCATCGGCCCCCACACCGACTTCGGCACCGTGACGATCCTGGACCGGCAGGCCGGCAAGGGCGGACTCCAGGTCCACACGGACGACGGCGGCTGGGAGGACGCGCCCTACGACCCGGCGGCGTTCACCATCAACGTCGGTGATCTGATGGCCCGTTGGACGGGTGACCGGTGGCGTTCGGGACGGCACCGCGTTCTGCCCCCGCCGGCCGACGTGCCCGCCGAGGAGCTGATGTCGCTGGTCTACTTCGGCGAGTGCACCCCGGGCACGCTCGTCGAGTCGGTCCCGGCGCCGGTGGGGCGGGTCGCGTATCCGCCGGTCGATTCGCATGTTTATCTGCGGGAGAAGCTGGATTCGATCACGGTCGGCTGATGAGGCCGGAAAATTCGTGACCCAACGGACATCACGCGATCTAGTGCGAATCAACTTCCGCTCTTTACCCTGGCGTTGTAAGCCGTTCCAGGGGGAGGTGCGGTGCACAGACCGATACACGGGCGGGGCGCGCTGTTCGACGGTGAGCCTCCGGGGCTGGTTCCCAGGCTGGTCGGGCTGCGCCCGTACGAGCACCTCGCCGCAGGAGTCGACCATCCCCGCGACTTACCGCTGCTGGTGCTCGCGGGCGGCCGGGGCCTCGGCAAGAGCGCGGTGCTGGCCGAGCTGTGGGACGCCTACACGGAGCGGACCCGCAAGGGGGAGACGCGCAAGCGCACCCCGGTCGCGCTGATCGACTGCGAGGACGAGCAGTTCGCCGAGCCTCCGCACGAGGAGAGCCCCGAGTCCTGGTCGCCGGTGTGGCAGGCGCTGCTGGTGACCGCCGAGCAGTTGACGGAGCCGGTGAAGGCGGCCGGGCAGCTCACGTTCCCGAGGCTGACGGCGGGCCTGGTGGCGGTGCGGGCGAGCGACTGGAGCGGTCGTACGGACTCGGAGCGGATCCGGCGGGAGCTGGTGCGGATCCTGCTGCTGAACGAGCGTGGTTCGCGGTTCAGCATGGCCGGGCGGTGGGCGGCGAAGGTCGCGGCGAAGGTGATCGCGGCCGCGAGCGGGCAGGGCCCGTTCGTCGCGGCGACGGTCGAGGCCACTCTGGAGGCGCTGTCCGAGGGCGTCACCGGGCGCCGGGAGCAGCGGCCGTCGACCTGGTACCGCACGTATCCGAACGCGGGCGGCAACGCCAAGCGCGGCCTGCTGCTGCTCTCCGGGAACTTCCGGGCCGGTGGCACCTCGCGGGAGCACGCCGAGCGGTGGCTGGTGCGGGCGCTGCTCGCCGATCTGGCCGAGGCGTACACGGGCCTGGGCTCGCACCTCACCCGGCTGGGCCGGCCCCTGGTGCTGCTGGACAACGTGCGGAGCGGGCCGGGTCCGGGACTGCTGGACGCGGTGCTGCGGGACCGGGCCGAGGGGGTCGCGGACCAGGTGGTGTTCATCGCGACCGTACGCGGCACGGATCTCCCGGCCCTGCGGGACGCCGTGCGGCGGGAGCTGCCCTCGGTGGCGCGGGCCACGGAGTGGGAGCCGGGCAGTTCGCCGTCCTCGCGTGCGCTGCTGGTACCGCTGGTGCCGCTGTCGCCGGACGACACCCTGCACATCGTGGGCGCGGTGTGCGACGACATCGACGTGCCGCCCCAACTCCCCCACGCGATCCACCGGTTGACCGGCGGCAACCCGCTCGGCATCGTGCTGGTCGCCACCGCGGCGAAGCAGCATCCGCACCGGGCCGCCTCCCTCGGCGGGCTGCTCACCGCGCGGATCACGGTGACGGAGGACCAGGAGGAGGGCCGCCCCGCCTACGGCGAGTTGCTGGACCGGCTCGTGCCGGCCGACCGGCTCGACGAGCTGACCGTGCTGGCCGCGGCCCACGACCACGACTCGGCGGTCGCGCTGGCCACCGCCCAGCTCCCGGACGACTTCGGTTCGTCGGGCGTACGGTCGCTGCGGGTGCGGCTCGCCGAGGAGGGGCTGCCCGCCGAGCCGGGCCACTTCGTCGGCGACCCCTTCGTACGCGCCCTGCTGCTGCTCCGGCTGCACCACCGCAACGCGGACCACGCCAAGTGGCGCGAGGTGCACGAGACGCTGATCCGGCACTACACGGACGAGGGGCAGGACGGCGACGGCGAGCCGGCCCGCGCCCGCTACCGCCTCCACCACGAACTCGCCCTGGGCGACACGGCGGGCGCGGTGGCCCACCTGCGCGACACCTTCCACACCCTGGACACCCGCACCTGGCTGGACACCCTGCGCTTCCTCGCCTCGGCGCCCTACTTTCACGCGCACGACGCCGAGGGCCGGGACTTCGCCGACCAGGACGACCGGCGGGCGGCGATCGCGCTGGGCCGCACGGACGCCGACCAGCGGCCCCCGGACGGCGTCGACGCCCTCTTCCACCTGCGGATACGGCGGCTTTTGCACGCCGTCTGGCAGGTGGCCGACCCGCTGGTGCTGCCCGATCCGAAGGTGTGCGACCGGCTGCGCTTCGAGCTGCTGCAACTGTCCGACCTGCGGCCCGCGGGCGGGGCGCTGCTGTTCACGGCGTCGCAGACCTGGCCGCGGGACGCCCGCGCGGGCCGGCCGTTGCGCACGCCGGGTGAGGACGAGTTGGACGACCGGGACGGGGAGGCGTGATGGGAAGCCGTGCTGTGCGGTGGCTGCGCGACGTGTGGCAGATCCGCCTCTACCGCTATGTCGCCCTGCTCGTCGTGGCCGCCCTGGTGGCGGGCTTGTTCTTCGGCATCAGGGCGCTCGCGCGGGAGGACCGCTCGTGTGCCGCCGGGGTCGAACGGCCGAAGGACGGTACGGAGTGCGTGGGTGTCGCGACGACGGCGTACGACTTCGGGCGGGACCGGTTCCGGGACGTGGTGCGGGCGATCGGCCGGGAGAACGACCGGCTCAAGCCGGGCAGTTACGTGACGGTCGCGCTGATGCTGCCGTTCACCGCGTCCAACCCGTCCACGGTGAGCGACATCCTGCACGAGGCGCAGGGCGTGTATCTGGCGCAGTGGCAGGCCAACCACAGCTCCAACGGGCAGGCTCCGGCGATCCGGCTGGTGCTCGCCAATCCGGGGGCGACCGGTGACCACTGGGAGCACATGGTGGACCAGTTGGAGCGGATGGCGAAGGGTGCCGACCGGCTGCGCGCGGTCGTCGGGGTCGGCATGAGCACCGACAACAACAAGGCGGCCGTCCAGGAGCTGACCCGGCGTGGCATCCCGGTGGTCGGCAGTTCCATCACCGCCGACGACCTCGCCAACGGCCACAAGGGCACGGACCCCTTCCCCGGCCTCGCCCGCGTCGCCCCCACCAACACCGACCAGGCCCGCGCCCTCGCCTCCTTCGCGAAGGTGTCGGCGGGCAAGGCGCTGCTGGTGTACGACAAGCCGGGCGACCCGTACACGCGGACGCTGCAGTCGTCGTTCGCGAAGCTGATCGAGGGCTCGCCGTACGAGCCGCAGCCGTTCACGCCGCCGGCCGACCGCAGTCAGGAGGGGACGACCGCGAACACCTTCCGGCAGATCACCCACCTCGTGTGCGACACGTCCCCGGGGACCGACACGATCCTGTTCGCGGGCCGGCACACCCAGCTGCGGCAGTTCATCAACGCGCTGGGCGGGCGCGGATGTCAGGACCGGAGGTTCACGCTGCTGACGGGCGACGAGGGCTCGTACCTGACCCATGAGAAGGACCTGGACCGCGGCGCCCTCAAGCGCAACCTCTCCGTCCGCTACACCTCTCTCGCCCACCCGGACGCCTGGCTGCGGGACACCACGGGGGGCGGCGGCTCGGCGAAGGACACGCGGGCCCTGACCGGGCTGCTGACGAGCGCGGAGCGCGAGCCGGTCGGGCCGCTCGGCCCGGTCGCGCTGGACGACGGGCAGCTGATCATCGGGTACGACGCCATGCTGCTGGCCGTCCACGGCATCCGCGAGGCCACGCCCGACGGCAGGGTGGTCCCGCCCCTCGCCGACGTCGGTCTGCAATGGCCGCAGGTCAAGGGCTCGCTGCGGGTGAACGGGGTGAGCGGGTGGATCTGCCTGGACGTGCACGGCAACCCGTACGACAAGGCCGTACCGATCGTGGAGCTCACCGCGGAGGGCGGCTCCCGCTTCGTGCGGATCGCCTGGCCGGAGGGGAAGCCACCGGGGAAGGAGTGCCTGCCGCCGTCCTAGGCAGGCCACCCGACGAAGGCCGGTTCCCGTGACTGAAGGTCACAGGGAACCGGCCTTCACCGTAGGCGGGTCACACCCCCGCGTAGGAGTGCTTGCCGCTCACGAAGATGTTCACGCCGTAGTAGTTGAACAGCCAGCAGCCGAAGGCGGCCACCGCGAGGTAGGCGGCCTTGCGGCCCTTCCAGCCGGCGGTGGCGCGGGCGTGCAGGTAGCAGGCGTAGGCGACCCAGGTGATGAAGGACCAGGTCTCCTTGGGGTCCCAGTTCCAGTAGCGGCCCCAGGCGTCGCCCGCCCAGATCGCGCCCGCGATGATCGTGAACGTCCACAGCGGGAAGACGGCCGCGTTGACGCGGTAGGCGAACTTGTCGAGGGAGGCGGAGGAGGGCAGCCGGTCCAGTACGGAGTTGGCGAACGTGCCGGGCTTGCCGCCGGTCGCCAGCTTGTTCTCGTAGGAGTCCTTGAACAGGAACAGGATCGTGGCGACCGCGCCGACGTAGAACACCGCGCCGCAGAAGATCGCGGTCGAGACGTGGATGTACAGCCAGTACGAGTGCAGGGCGGGGACCAGCTGGTCGCTGGCGGTGTAGAGGACGGTGACGGCGAGGCCGAGGTCGAGCAGGACCGTGGTGATCAGGAACAGGCCGAGCCAGCGGATGTTCTTCTTCAGGGCGAGCAGCGCCAGGTACACGCCGACGGCCACCGTGGAGAAGGTGATGTTGAACTCGTACATGTTGCCCCATGGCGCCCGCTCCACCGAGGCCGCGCGGGCGACGACGCCGCCCAGCTCGACGAGGAAGGCGAGCACGGTGAGGGAGATGGCGATCCGCCCGTAGAGGTCGCCCTGCTCGTCGCCGCCGTGCGCGCCCGGCCCGTCGGGGACGTCACGGGCGCCGGCCGCGGACCGGACGACGACCTTCGGCCGCTCCAGGACGGCGGTGCCACCGTTGCTGTTCACGGTGACGGCGGGTGCCTTCGCCTTGGCCTTCGCGTCGGCGGTGAGCGCGGCGGCCGTGCGGCCGACCTTGCTGCGGCTGCCGAAGACCCATTCGGCCATGTACGCGAAGAAGGCCAGGGTGTAGACGGCCATCGACGAGTAGATCAGCGTGTTGCTGATGTTCGCGAGGTTTTCGTTGGTGGCGGCGGCCAGATCGGTTGCGGCGGCGAGAGTCACTGCTGCTCAGCCCCTTCGGCAGGTACGACTTGGGGGTCGGGGGAATCTGAGGGACCGGGGTCGGGGGCCCCGGGAGCCTGGTCGTACAGGATCCCGGCGAGGTTGCCGAGTTCCTCGGGCACCTTGGCGGACTCGCTGCGGCCGAGCCCGGCCATCTCGACGACGGTGACGCCGTCGGCGCCCTTCACCGCACGCACCCACACCCGGCGGCGCTGGATGAACAGGGAGGCGGCGAGGCCGAAGATCGCGGTGAGGGCTCCGGCGAGGGCCCAGCCGCTGCCGGGTTCCTGGACGACCTGGAAGTTCGCCCACTCCTTGGTGCCCTCGTAGGTGATCGAGCCGGCGCCGTTCGGCAGCTTCATGGTCTCGCCGGGCGTCAGGTTGTCCCTGAGCTGCGCGCCCTTGGAGTCCTTGAAGTCCTTCATGTGCGCCTTGTCGAGCTGGTACACGCTCTGCGGGATGCCCGAGTTGACGCCGAGGTCGCCGTGGTACGGCTGCAGGTTCATCACCGGGTTCAGCAGCGCCGGGAACTGCGAGGCGACCTCGTTGCCCTTGACGTAGGTCGGCAGGAAGAAGGCCTGGAAGGCGAGCTGTTCGCTGACGCCCTTGGCGTTCTTGTAGCCGTCGAGGACCTTGATCACGCCGGAGGAGGTGACGTTGGAGTCGAGCGGGAGCAGGGGCACGGCGTCGCTGTACACGACCCTGCCCTTGCCGTCGCGGACGGTGACCTCGGGGGCGTAGCCGTGGGCGGTGAGGTAGACCTTCGCGTCGCCGATCTCCAGCGGGTGGTTGACCTTGACGAGGGTCTTCCTGCCCTTGCCGTAGGCGCCCTCGCTGTACGTGATGGCGGCCTGGTAGGTGCGCGGGGTGCCCTTGTTGGGGCCGGAGGTCTCGTAGGTGCCGGTGAACTTGTTCAGGGTGAAGCTGAACGGCACCAGGTCGTCGTTGCTGAAGAGGTTGCCGGACTTGAAGTCGTCGTAGGAGATGAGGGTGTTGGAGAAGCCGTCGCCGTCGCCCTCGACGACCAGCTTGTTGCCCTCGGACTTGTACAGCTGGCCCACGGCGAAGGCGACCAGCAGCACGATCAGCGCGATGTGGAAGGCGAGGTTGCCGACCTCGCGCAGATAGCCCTTCTCGGCGGCGACGGCGTCACCGGCGAGGTGGGCGCGGAAGCGGCGCTTCTTCAGCAGGCTGAGCGCGGCCTCGCGGACCTGCTCCGGCTCGGCCTCGGTGCGCCACGTCGTGTACGCGGGCAGCCGGGTGAGCCGCTTGGGCGCGCCCGGCGGGCGGCTGCGCAGCTGGCCCACGAACTGCCAGGTGCGGGGCACGATGCAGCCGACGAGGGAGACGAACAGCAGGATGTAGATCGCGGAGAACCACACCGAGCCATAGACGTGGAAGAGGCCGAGCTTGTCGTAGATCGGCGCGAGGGTGGGGTGGTCCTTCTGGAAGGTGGCGACCTTCGTGGCGTCCTGGCCGGTCTGCGGGATCAGCGAGCCGGGGATCGCGCCGAGCGCGAGGAGCAGCAGGAGCAGCAGGGCGACCCGCATGGAGGTCAGCTGCCGCCAGAACCAGCGGGCCCAGCCGATGACGCCGATTCCGGGCGCGTTGGCCAGTGTCTCCGCGGGGGCGGTGGACAGCTGGGAGCCGGCCGCGCCGAGGTCCTGGTCGTCCGGGGCGGCCGGGGTCTGCTCGCCGGTGGTGGTCTTGCTCATGGATCAGATCCCCACAGTGAAGCCGTTGGACCAGGACTGCATGTCCTGTACGAGGCTGTCCCACGCGCCGGTCAGCAGCAGCAGGCCGGTCACGATCATCATCGTGCCGCCGACGCGCATCACCCAGACATAGTGGCGCTTGATCCAGCCGAAGGCACCGAGCGCCTTGCGGAAGGCGACCGCGGCGAGCACGAAGGGCACGCCGAGGCCGAGGCAGTAGGCGACGGTCAGTATGGCACCGCGGCCCGCGCTCGACTGCTGCGCCGACAGGGCGAGTACGGAGGCGAGGGTCGGGCCGATGCACGGGGTCCAGCCGATGCCGAACAGTGCGCCCAGGAGAGGGGCGCCGGCCAGTCCGAGGGTGGGCTTGTTGTGGAAACGGAACTCACGCTGGGTCATCCAGGGCATGAGGCCCATGAAGAAGACACCCATGAGGATCATGAGCACGCCCAGCACCTTGGACAGGACGCTCTTGTTGTCCTGGAGGGTGTCCCCGAAGTAGCCGAACAGGGCTCCGCTGGAGACGAACACGGCGGTGAAGCCGAGGACGAACAGGGAGGCGCCCGCCACCATCCGGCCGCGCCGGGCCTCGGCCAGGTCGGTGCCGGTGACGCCGGTCACGTACGACAGGTAGCCGGGGACCAGGGGCAGGACGCACGGGGAGAAGAAGGAGACGAGGCCGCCGAGCAGCGCGATGGGGAGGGCCGCCAACAGGGCGCCGTTGAGCACCGTGTCGTTGTATCCGTCCGCGGCGAGCGTGGTGAGCGAGCTCACGTCACTTCTCCGCGAGGACCGGGGCGATCATCGAGCGCAGCTTGTCCTCGCTGAGCGCGGCCAGCGACCGGGCCGCGATCCTGCCCTGCCGGTCGAGGACGAGCGTGGAGGGGATCGCCTGCGGGTTGAGCGTGCCCTTCTTGAAGCGCAGCATCAGCTTGCCGGTCGGGTCGTACAGGCTGGGGTAGGTGACGCCCTGCTGCTTCTCGAAGGCGAGGGCGTTGCTGGTCTTGGCGTCACGGGTGTTGATGCCGACGAACTGCACGCCCTTGCCCTGAAGGTCCTTGTAGACCTTCTCGAAGTTGGGCGCCTCGGCGCGGCACGGGGCGCACCAGGAGCCCCAGACGTTCAGGACGACGACCTTGCCCTTGTAGGAGGCGACGTCGAGCTGCTTGCCGGCGATGGTCTTGCCGGACAGGTCGGGGGCCTGGGCCCGTTCCCCCTTGTCGGCGGTCGCGATGCCGTCCTTGCCCATGACGAAGTTGGTGTCGCCGCCCCCGCCGGACGTACCGCCCGAACTGCACGCGGCAACGGTCAGCGCGGTGATCGCGGCACCCGCGGTGAGCAGGGCGGCGCGGCGCGAGCGGATCCATGGGGTCGAGCTCTGGGGGGCGCGGCTGGCGGCACTCATGTGAAAAGTTTCGCATGCCCGTTCTGAGGATCTTGCGCACCCCCCTTGCGGGCGGAAACCCGCATTTCAGGCGGCGTTCGGGGAGGCGGTCGAGGAGGCGTTCGGGGCCTCCTGGAGGAATGTCTTCCAGCCGCCGGCCGGCTGCTGCCCGACCCCGAGGGTGCGCAGCTTGGCCAGCACCTCCGGCTTCTGTACGTCGATCCAGTCCACGAACTGCCGGAAGGAGACCAGCCGTACGTCCGCGCCCTTCTCCTTCTCCCGCGCGATGTGCTTGAAGGACTCCTCGACGGCGTCCATGTAGATGCCGCCGTTCCACTGCTCGAAGTGGTTGCCGACGAAGAAGGGTGCGCGGTTTGTCTCATATGCCCGCTTGAAGCCCTGTATGTACGCCTGGGCCGACTGCTGCCGCCAGCCCGGGTAGTTGTGGGCGGGCGCCTTGGTCGAGTTGATCGACTGGTTGGCGAGCATGTTGTAGTCCATCGAGAGGACCTCGAAACTGCGTCCGGGGAAAGGTATCTGCTGCAACGGCAGGTCCCATATGCCCAGCTTCTTCTTCGGCCAGACCTGGATGCCGCCGGAGGAGGAGGCGTCGTAGCGCCAGCCGAGGGCGCGGGCGGTGGGCAGCAGGTTGTCCTGGCCGAGGAGGCAGGGCGTGCGGGCGCCGACGAGTTCCTTGTCGTAGTCGAAGGGCAGGGACGGCAGATCGGTCCAGCCGGTGTTGGTCCGCCACTCCTTGACGAAGGACTTCGCCTGGTCGATCTCGCTGCGCCACTGCTGGGGCGTCCACTTGCCGACCGAGCCGTTGCCCTCACCGCAGAAGTGGCCGTTGAAGTGCGTGCCGATCTCATGGCCCTCGAGCCATGCGCGGCGGACGTTCTTCAGCGTCTCCTTGACGTGGTCGTCGGTGAGGTAGCCGATGTCCGAGGCGCCGCGCGGGTTGTTCGGCGGGTCGTAGAGGCGCTTCTTCGACTCGGGCAGCAGGTACAGCCCGGAGAGGAAGAAGGTCATGCCCGCGCCGTGTTCCTTGGCGAGGTCCAGGAAGCGCGGGAAGAGACCGTTGCCGACCTCGCCCGCGCCGTCCCAGGAGAAGATGACGAACTGCGGGGGCTCCTGACCCGGCTCCAACGGCACCGGCTTCTTGGGCTGGTGGGGCTGCTTGCCGGTGAAGGAGGTGGAGCCGTCGCCGAGGGGGCGGGCGGTGGGCTTCGGGCTGCCGGAGGGCTTGCCGGAGTGGTCGCTACCGGAACCTGAACTGTCCTTCGACCCGTCTGACGACGTGAGGCTGCCGCAGCCCGCAAGTCCGGCGGCCGCGGCGCCCGCGCCGAGTCCGAGCATCCCCCTGCGAGTGAGAGCGCGCATTGCTTCCCCGATTCGTACGTCCTCTGGTGGTCACCCAGTCAGAGGACGTGACGAAGGGGGAGGTTCCCCGCGATCACTCCGAGTTCGCAACAAATGTCACGAGCGTGTCATAGCGGCCGCGGAGTCATTCTGCTTACGCTCCGAAGGCCTTGCCCTGCCCCTTGACCGGCTTGGCGCCGGCGAGGAGGTGGGCGGGGACGAGGTCGCGGGCGGGCTCGGTGTAGCCGACGGACACGATCTTGTCGCCCTGGTACGTGAACGTCGTCAGCGAGGCGAGCGTGCACTGCCGCTTGCGCGGGTCGTGCCACAGCCGGCGCCGCTCGACGTACGACCGCACGATCCAGATCGGCAGCTGGTGACTGACCAGCACGGCCTCGTGCCCGCGGGCCGTGTCCTTCGCCGCGTCCAGCGCCCCCTTCATACGGACCACCTGGTCGACGTACGGCTCGCCCCACGACGGCTTGAAGGGGTTCACGAGGTGCTTCCAGTTGCCGGGCTTGCGCAGCGCACCGTCACCGACGCCGAACGTCTTGCCCTGGAAGACGTTGTCGGCCTCGATGAGCCGCTCGTCGGTGGCGAGGTCCAGGCCGTGCGCCTTGGCGATCGGCGTCGCGGTCTCCTGGGCCCGCTCCAGCGGGGAGGCGACGACGTACGTCACATCGCGGGAGGAGAGGTGCTCGGCGACCCGGTCGGCCATCTGCCGCCCGAGCTCGGAGAGGTGGTACCCGCCGAGACGGCCGTACAGGATCCCGTCCGGGTTGGCCACCTCGCCGTGGCGCATGAGGTGGACGACGGTGATGTCCGCGTTGGTGGTCATGCTGCTGTGGCCTCCGCAGCCGCTCGGGCCGCCGCCGGGAGGGCGTCGGCGATCCACTGGATGGCCCGCTCGTCGTGGGCCGTGGAAACGAACCAGGACTCGAAGGACGACGGCGGCAGGTAGACGCCGTTCGCCAGCAGCGCGTGGAAGAAGGCGGTGAAGCGGAACGACTCCTGCGCCTTGGCGTCCTCGTACGTGCGCACCGCGCGGTCCGTGAAGAAGACGGAGAACATGTTGGAGGCGCTCTGCACGGTGTGCGCGACGCCTTCCTTGGTGAGCGCCTCGGAGACGAGCGTCTGGATCTGCTCCGACACGGCGTTGACCTTGGCGTACGCGGCGTCGTCGAGGAGACGCAGCTGGGCGAGCCCGGCGGCGGTGGCGATCGGGTTCCCGGAGAGGGTGCCGGCCTGGTAGACGGGCCCGGCGGGCGCGAGGTGCGCCATCACGTCGGCACGGCCACCGAAGGCGGCCGCCGGGAAGCCGCCGCCCATGACCTTGCCGAAGGTCATGAGGTCGGGCCTGACCCCGTCGATCCCGTACCAGCCGGCCCTGCTGGTGCGGAACCCGGTCATGACCTCGTCGGAGATGAACAGGGCGCCGTTCGCCCGGCAGGCGTCCTTGAGCCCCTGGTTGAAGCCGGGCAGCGGGGGCACGACACCCATGTTGCCGGGCGAGGCCTCGGTGATCACGCAGGCGATCTCGCCCGGGTGCCGGTGGAAGGCCTCCTGCACGGCCTCCAGGTCGTTGTACGGCAGCACGATGGTGTCGCCGGCCTGGGCGCCGGTGACGCCCGGGGTGTCGGGCAGCGCGAAGGTGGCGACGCCGCTGCCCGCCGCCGCGAGGAGCGAGTCGACGTGGCCGTGGTAGCACCCGGCGAACTTGATCACCTTGGACCGCCGGGTGAACCCGCGCGCGAGCCGGATCGCCGACATGGTGGCCTCGGTCCCGCTGGAGACGAGCCGCACCTGCTCCACGGGCTCGACACGCTCCACGATCTCCTCGGCGAGCGCGACCTCGCCCTCACCGGGCGTACCGAAGGAGGTACCGCGGGCGACGGCGTCCCGCACGGCCGCGATGACCTCGGGGTGGGAGTGCCCGAGGATCATCGGCCCCCAGGAACAGACGAGGTCGACGTATTCACGGCCGTCCGCGTCCGTCAGGTACGGACCGGTACCGGACACCATGAACCGGGGCGTTCCACCCACAGCGCGGAAGGCACGCACCGGGGAGTTCACGCCACCCGGCGTGACGGCGGCCGCACGGTCGAACAGAGCCTGCGAGACAGGCGCATCATATGAATAAGGCAGTTCGCTCATGACCTGCGACTTCTCCGACCTCTCGGACTCCGGTTGCCAAGTGACCTCCTCAGGGTAGGCCAGGGCCCGCGACCGCACGCCGGACCGACTGCCGAACCGGCTGCCGAACCTGCTGCTGAACCGGCGCACAGTCCGCATAACGCGGCGGACGGCCCGTGGCCCTCCATGATCTGCGAGACTGACACCTGATACACGCAGCTCAACCGGGCCATGGTGTACAGAACCTTGCACCGTGGTGTGTTCAGGGCTGCAAAGATCCTGCGGACAGGTGTTTCAACGCACGTTTCGGCGGGCGACCGTGGGGGAGGTCACTGACACGATGATCGGGTTGCGCGGCGGGGGCCACGCGTCCTAAAAAAGCAGTCGGGTGGAGATATGCATCGCGGTGGCGGACTGGGCGAGGGGACTGACGATCTGGGTCCTCGACGTGCCCGGCGGGGAAGGCACCGACGCGACGCGGAGGACACGACCGAAGCACGTCAGGCACACGGTGTACCGAGTGAGTCCGAGCGGCTCGACCGACGGGTCGAAGAGCTGGGGGCGGGGAGCAGGAATGGTGGTCGGGTGGGGGTGACGTACAAGTACTTCGGCGCGCCTGACGGCGCGACCGCGGCCCGCGTCCCGATCTCGATGCGCCCCGAGGAACTCGGCGGCGACGAGCTGGGCATGAACGGCATGTTCACCAAGATCAAGCCGGAGACGATGGCCGCGATGGTGCTGACCGGCATCGAGGGCGTCCCCCTGCACAAGGTGCCGCCCCTCGAACTCGTCGTCCTGCACCCCGACTACGCCGTCGTGAAACTCCCCATGACGGTCGTGGATCCCCTCCGCGACATCGGCGAGGAAGCGGTCGGCGCGGCAGCCTTCATCTGGTCGACGGTGCCGGACCGGGGTGGGCCCCGGGACGCGTTCAACGTGTATCAGCTGCTGCACGAATGGCAGGACTTCAGCCATCGGTTGCATGAGGCGGGGCATCAGCCGTACTGCCTTGTGTGGCCGTGACCTGGGATTTCATCGGTAGCGGGCGGGGTCTTCGGGCCTCGCCCTTTTCAGTGCCGGAGAGGGGCCGTCAGGCGGCCAGGGCACATTGAGGGCACATGGGTCTCGCTGGAGGCACTGATGTGCCCTGTGCGGCGGGTGGGTCGCCGTCGTCTTCCGCCGCGGCTTCCGTTTCCGTGAAGGCGTCGTCGACGCGACGACAAGGTCCGCACCATCCTCCAGACGCTTCCAGACCTGCTGACCCACCGACGCGGTCCCCGGCTGGCCGTCCACGCCGCGGACACGGCCATCGACGGCCTCCAGGCCGTGCTCGTCAGCAACAACCCCTATGGGATGGGCGACCTGGCCGGCCTCGGACGCCGCGAGGTCCTGGATTCAGGCGCCCTCGGCGTCCTGGGCGTCAGCGTCGACAACGCCGCGCAGGCAGCCGAGTTGCTCGCGGAGAAGCACGCGCCCGGCCTCACCAGCCTGACCGCCCAGGAGGTCGTCATCGATGCGGACGAGCCCGAGATCGAGGCCGGGGTTGACGGTGAGGCACTGACCCTGCCGACGCCCGTACGGTGCACGATCCACCCCCGGGCTCTGCGCGTCCGCGTACCACGCCACCGCCCCGGCGTGCCCCGGACGAGGGCCCCCATGGACTGGCGGCGACTGCGAAAGCTGGCGATGAGTTGAGGAGCCGCCGTCCTTCCCCGGCACGATTCAGGGCGTCTTGGTAGCGGACCGCTTCGCGCTTTTGCTCCTGCTGGTGCCCGTGCTGCTCCGACCGGGCTTGGCGGGCACGCTCTTCCGCCCCGTGGCCTTCTCGGTGCCTGCGACCGTCCGCGATGGCGCTGTCCGGGTCGGTGCGGTCGGCCACTTGAACTCGATCTCCAGCTCGATCTCCCCGTCACCGATCTCGACCTCCATCTCGCTGCGAAGGTCGTCGGGGATCCGCAGGCTCAGCGTTCCGGGGCTGAGTTCCAGTTCGGCATCGCCACCTTCCCTCAGCGCGGCTGCGAGCGCCGTGAGCTGGTCAGCCGCCTCAAGTCGTGACAGCGAACGCTTCTGCTCGAACTTGAGGTCCTTCATAGGTGTCTCCGATCCGACAGAAAGAGTGGATAACACCCATTCTGGTGTCATGTGCGGGATCGGACATCCTCATAGCCGGCCGGGTCGCCTGCTCGTTACTGACCCACGCTACTGACCCCCGCTCCTAGCGGTGGATCTCCTCGGGGGGCTGTGCGCCTGAGGCGCCTCCCGGTTGTCGGCGCCGACTGACAGCACCCATGATGTTCTTGATCGCGAGCCCGAGGATGACGAGATCAGCGATCATCTGCCCGGTGACCACGAGCCGAGCCGCCTCGCTCTTGGCCGTAACGTCACCGAACCCGACCGTCGCGAAGACGGTGACGGCGAAGTACAACCCGTCGGTGTGCGTCAGCGGCCCGCCGAAGTTGCCGGCCGACATCGCGGCCATGCCGAAGTTGCCGGCCGACATCGCGGCCATGGCGACGTAGGTGCTGGCGAACAGCAGCAGGAACAACGGAACACGTGGTCAGCGCTTCGACGGCCCGCAGTCCCGGGAACGGTGACCGGAAGATCGAGCGCACCTGGAACGCGACCAACCCGATGAACGCCAGCAACCCGATCACCAGCATCGTGACGGCGGACCAGGCCGAGGAGTGGTCCAGGGGCAGCAGAAAGTACAAGGTCACCAGCGCGGTGGCGGCTCCCACGATCCGCAGAACAACCCGCACGATCATGCGGCGCGGGAGTCTGGCCTCACGCCGGGTGTCCGGCCCGGGGCCGGCGCTGTCAGTCACTGGTCGCGGTGTGTGGGGGAGGGCTCACCGACAGCGGCGCGCACCCAATCGTGAGCACTGCCGGGGTCGAGGGCGGCGAGAAACTCTGTGAGCGCGCCATCCCAGCTCTCTTCCGCACGTTCGGCCGCCGCAGCGGCGACCATCTGCCGCGTGTCCGTGTCCTTGCAGCGGACCAGCGTGACGGCGGCATCGGGGCCGACTTCCGCGAGGATCCTGTGGGCTTGCTGCGCTTTGGATCCGACGTGACCTTTGCGCACTCCAGCGGCGTGGGCCCCGACCCTTGCCCCTTTCAGCGTGGCGAACAGACCCATGAATCCGGCCATCCATGCGAGGGAGATGCGGAACAGGGCGTTCACGAAACCGTTGGCCGTCAGCACGCGGGACTGGGTCACCCTCAGCGAGCCGTCGGCGTTTCCTCTGATCACCACAGCAGTCGTGCCGCTCGTGCGGGCCTTCCTGCGGAAGCCTCGCCCGAGCGACACCAGCATGCGTTCGGCGCGATGGCGGTTGTCGAAGCTGGCGATGACTACCGAATCCTGCCCGGATTGCGCGACCGAGGTGGTCTCCGACGTCATGGGGAGCGTCCTTCGCAGCCGAGGGACCGAGATCAAGACCTGGCTGAGGTCACAGCCACGCCTACTCGATGGGCTTAATGTCCCAATTTTAGCTACTCGGAAGCCCGTCGCTCTATCGATCATGATGAGCGCGGGTTCGAGTGTGGTGGCTCGGCCGGGTGCTTCTCGCACTGATCGACACATCCACGGCCCTGAGGGCGCTCGGTGTGGTCGTGAGCATCAAGGCGATTGAGGGGAACTTCCTGCAACCGTTCAGGTCAGCTGACCCGGGTGTCCGGCTGGCGCCGTTGCTGCCAGAGGCGTCGTCAGCTACGTCACCCGGGTGCCGCGTCCTGCTGGTACGGCCGGCCGGGCTGGCTGACGCTGGACGGGAAAGTGCCGTCGAGGTGGGAGAAGCCATGGAACGCCAGACCAACCGATGTGCTGTTGTTGGGATGGCCGTCATGCTCGGTCTGACCGGCTGCTCGTCGGACGACGAGTCTCCGAGCTCCCCCGCTTCCTCGGCGGCTTCCGTTGTGAAGTCGGGTGCGTCCGAGCTTGCCTCCGCGGCCAGCAGCGGCAGCGTCCGCGGTGGCTTCTGCGGCCGCTTCCGCGGAGGCGGCCGCCTCGTCTGCGCTGGATGAGGTGAAGGGCGGCTTGGACGCCAAGTCGGACGTCACCCTGGGCAGCGTCGCGACGGGCTCCGACGGCAAGGCGGAGGTCCCGGTGACCGTCGCCAACCACGACTCGAAGTCGAGGAGCTACATCATCGTGGTCAATTTCAAGGATCAGTCGGGCAACTTGGCCGACGTGGTCGTCCTCGACGTCTCCCAGGTCGCCGCAGGCAAGACCGCCCATGCCACAGCTCGGAGCAACCGGGACCTGACCGGCACGGTGACCACCGAGGTCCGCGACGCGTTGCGGTACTGACGCCACACGGCCGAGGCCGAGAACGGAAGGGTCTCGATGGACCTTGGTGGCATGGTGGCGCGGTCCCCACAGGTGAAGCGGATGCGGCGGGAGGTCAGCGGACCTCGGTGGCGGCCTGCTGGACGGCCCTGTCGATGTCTCTCGCGCTCACGTCGAGTTCCTTGGCGACATGCTTGGCCGCTTTGAGCTGGGCTCTCTGCAGCGCCTGCGAGAGCGTGCTTTCGCCGACGACGACCAGGGCGGCCTGCCCCTCGTCGATGAGGTCGCCGAACTCTGATGTCGGCCCGGGACATGCCGCGCCAAAGGTGCCCGCTCACGCCACCGACGGCGGCACCGACAGCGGCCGTACCGATAACCGCTGGAGGGAACAGCAGGCCGACGACCGCACCGGCAGCGGCGCCGCCCCACGCCCCGTGCCGGGTGGCCGTCTCGTCCTTGTTGACGTGGACCTTGCCGGCCTCGTCCTTGGTGACGACGGATGCGTCGTAGGCGCCGACCGCACCGACCGCATGGAGGTCCTTGCTCCGCCACGTCGGGGGTCGCCACCGCTGAGGGCATTTTCTTGAATCCGCCCGTACCACCATGCTGCGCGCCTCATGGATCATCCGCATGCGCACCAGCCGCGCCGGGCGGTGACGCAGGCGGGCCCGCGACGCGTGTCGGTGCCGCGGTCGGGGTCCGGCCTCGCACCACACTGATCCTTGATCGGCCGTCGCGGTGCCCGAGGCTCCGATGCCCCGTGCAAGAACAGGTGCGAGATGAGCGGGATCCGGCAGCGCGCTCCCTCTGCTCCGTGGTCAACGGCTGTGCGTTGCGACAGGAAGCGTGGGATGTCATGAGTGGTGGCAGCGCCTGGACCGGGGCCGCGGTCGCGGCCGTCACCGCCGGCTACGCGCTGTTCTCGCGCCGCCTGGCCTCGACGCCGGTGTCGGCTCCGATGGTGTTCACCGGCTTCGGCGTGCTCATCGGACCGATCGGGCTGGACGTTCTCGACCTGGGCCACGACGCAGGCCCGGTGCTGACGTTGATCGAGGCCGCCCTGGCCCTGCTGCTCTTCACCGACTCGATGACGGTACGCCGAAGCGACCTGCGCACGGGCGGCTTCCTGCCCCTGCGTCTGCTGGCGATCGGCCTGCCGTTGAGCATCGGAGCGGGGTGGCTGCTGGCGTGGCCCTTGTTTCCCGGTCTGACTCTCTGGGAGTTCGCGCTGCTGGGCGCGGTTCTCGCCCCCACCGATGCGGCGCTCGGCAAGACCGCCTGCTCCAGCCCACGTGTCCCGGCCCTCGTGCGCCACGGGCTCAACGTCGAGAGCGGGCTGAACGACGGCTTGGCGCTGCCGTTCTTCCTCATGTTCCTCGCCGCGATCCCCGGCACGGTCGCCTCCGAGGAGGGCGTGGACGGGGTGTTCTGGCGGGCCCTGGCGGTCAGCACCGCGGTGGGGCTGGCCTTGGGTTGGGTCGGAGGGTGGCTGTCGACCTTCGCGCGGGCCCGGGGCTGGGTGACGGGTGAATGGCAGCAGGTGGTGGTCCTGGCGGTGGCGTTCTGTGCGTACAGCGTGGCGACGGGCTTGGACGGGAGCGGCTTCATCGCCACCTGGATGGGCGGGTTCGCGTTCGGCGTCGCACTGCGCCAGGGCGAGCCGACACGTGCGGAGTCGGCCAAGGAGCGGCCAGCCGACCTGGCCGAGTACGTGGGCGGGCTGCTGGGGACCCTGAGCTTCCTGGTCTTCGGCGCGGTCCTGCTCGGCCCGACACTGGAGCACCTCGACTGGCGGATCATCACGTACGCCGTGCTCAGCCTGACGGTGGTCAGAATGCTCCCGGCGGCCCTCGCGCTGGCCGGCACCGGCATGCGGCTTCCCACCCTGGCCTACGTCGGCTGGTTCGGACCCCGCGGCCTGGCCTCCGTGGTCTTCGGACTCCTCCTGGTCGAGGACCACGTGCCCGGGATCGAACAGCTGGGCCGAGTCATCGCGGCCACCATCGGCCTCAGCATCCTGCTGCACGGCATGTCGGCCCCGTACTTCGCCGACCGCTACGGGAACTGGTACGACGCCGCAAAAACCACCACCCCCGACCTGCGCGAGGCCCAGGACGCGTCGGAAGGTTTCGGCAGACAACACGGCGGCTCACGACGCCTGCGCTGACCGGGCCGGATCTGTCGGCGCGGTCCGCCAAGGTCAACCCGGGTGGTTACGGTCTGCGTCCGGACGGATGATCACCGGCCTGCCCGCCCTCAGGCGCCAGGCCCGGAGGAGTTCTAGGGTTGAGGGAGATCCCGGGGGCGCGGAATCCGTTCCCTCCGCCTGCCTCCCCCCACTCGGGCCTGAAACAGACCAGGAGGGCATGCGCCATGTCCACTGCATCGGAAACCCCAGTCCTGGACACCCTCGCCGCCATGACAGTCGACTCGATCGAGCGATGCGGGCTGGCCCCGGACATGCTCCTGCTCACGCGCATCGCGGCACTCGCCGCCTCGGACGCCCCGCCGATCTCCTACGCGGCGCATATCGACCCCGCCCTCAGGACCGGCATGACCGCAGACCAGCTGCAGGACGTCCTGGTCGCCATCGCGCCCATCGTGGGCACCGCCCGCGTCATGACGGCAGCGGGCAACATCGCCGCGGCCCTCGGCATCGCCATCGCAGTCGCCGATGCCGAGATCGAGGCGCAGGGCTGAGGAGCAGACACCCACCCGGCATCGACGATCCGTACGGCCGGCCTCGGGCAGGCGTGATCACCCACCGCAACGTCCAACGGCGCGGTGGTCAGGGCCTTTTGCGGGCGGCTTGCCCATCTGCCACTCGGCAAGGCCCGGGGGCGACGACGGACAGCACCTTGACGCTGCACGAGTGGCAGGACTTCAGCCATCGCCTGCATGAGGCCGGGCATCAGCCGTATTGCCTGGTGTGGCCATGACCTGGGGTTTCGTGGTTTTCGGGCGGGATCTTCGGATCCCGCCCTTTTCAGTGCACTAGTTCGCTGCCCGCCCTGTGGGGGTGCGAGCCGGAGGCGTCGTGCCCGGTGCGGTGCGGCTCGCTTGGCCGAGCCCAAAAATGTCCACGCCACAGACCGGCAAGGCATCTCGACTGACCGCACCGAAGATGGCACCGTAAACCCGCATGAAGCGGCCTGAAAGCGGACAAAACAAAAGTTCGGTGCGCTGGAGACTCGTGCTGGCCAGCACCACCATGCTCTTCGTCGAGTTGGCGCTGATCAGGTGGGCGGGTGCCAACATCGTCCACCTCAGCTACTTCTCGAACTTCATCCTGCTGGGATCGTTCCTCGGCATCAGCATCGGATTCCTGATCCCCGCGGCGCGAGGACAGTGGCTCAAACGCTGGACACCGATCCCGCTCGCGCTCCTGATCATCCTGGTACGCGAGTATCCGGTGCAGGTACGCCAGAGCAGCGGCGAGGTCATCTACTTCACCGCCGTGAAGACCACCGGCCTCCCCGAGTGGGTCACGCTGCCGGCCATCTTCCTCCTGACCGCGGTGATCATGGCCGGGATCGGAAAGATCACCGCCGACCTCTTCCGCCAACTTCCCTCGCTCGACGCCTACCGCTACGACCTGATCGGCAGCCTCACCGGCTCGTTGTCCTTCGCCGTGCTGTCCTGGCTGCGCGCCCCGTCGGTCGTATGGGGCGTACTCGCCGCCGCAGCCCTGCTGGTCCTCGGAGGACGCCGCAACACGCTGCTGTACGGCATCCCCCTCACGGCGATGGTCGCCGCGCTGTTCCTGGAGTCGACGACATCCGGCATCTCCTGGTCGCCCTACTACAAGATCGAGCTCAAGCCCGCGCCGACCACCACCCGGACGTGGTACATCTCCGCCAACGGCGTCCAGCACCAGAGCACCGCGCCGCTGGCGGTGCTGATGCGGCAGAACTCGCCCTACCGGCAGGCGTACGAGGACACGCCCCGCAACCCGCACAAGCGCGTGCTGGTCATCGGAGCCGGCAACGGCAACGACGTGGCGGTCGCGCTGGCACACGGAGCGGAGCGCGTGGACGCGGTCGAGATCGACCCCCGGCTGCAGGAGATCGGCGCGCAGCTGCACCCCGCGAGGCCGTACGACGACCCCAGGGTGCACGCCCACATCGACGACGGACGGGCCTTCCTGGAACGGACGAAGACCAAGTACGACCTCATCGTCCTGGCGCTGCCGGACTCGCTGACGCTGGTGTCCGGTGCGAGCAACCTGCGCCTGGAGAGCTACCTGTTCACCAAGCAGGCGTTCGAGGCCGCGCGTGATCACCTGGCACCGGACGGCGCGTTCGCCATGTACAACTACTACCGCAAGACCTGGTTGGTCGACCGCTTCGCCGGAACCCTCGACGACGTCTACGGCCACGCCCCCTGTCTGACGACGTTCAAGAGGACCGCGGCCGTGCTGGTGGCCGGAATGACGCCCGCCGACCAGTCCTGCGAGAGGATCTGGCAGCCCAGCGGCGCGGTCCCGGCGGCCGCGACCGACGACCGCCCCTTCCCGTATCTGCTGCACCGGAGCATTCCCACGCTCTACCTGGGTGCGCTGGGCGGGATCCTGCTGGTGACCGTCCTGTCGGTGCGCCTGGCCGGGGTGCGCATCCGCAGCACGTTCCGCTACACCGACATGTTCCTGCTGGGCGCGGCCTTCATGTTGCTCGAAACGAAGAACGTGATCGGCTTCGCGCTCTACTTCGGTACGACCTGGCTGGTCAACGCCCTCGTCTTCTTCGGAGTCCTGCTCGCCGTCCTCGCGGCGGTCGAGGTCCGGCGCAGGCTGCGGCGGGTCAACCAGCTGCTGCTGCAGGTGCTGCTCTTCAGCTCCCTCGCGGTGGCCTGGCTCGTCCCCTCGCACGCCGTGCTCTCGCTGCCCTTCGCCGGACGGCTCGCCGCCGCGATCGCCCTGGCCTTCGCCCCCATCTTCTGCGCCAACCTCATCTTCTCGGACCGCCTCGCGCTCGCCCCGGACCCGACCTCCGCGTTCGGCGCGAACCTGCTGGGCGCGATGACCGGCGGTGCGATCGAGTACCTGGCCCTGGTGACGGGCTATCAGGCACTGCTGTTGGTCGTCGCCGCCCTGTACCTCGGGGCATGCATCGCCATGCGCTTCACCGGGCGCGGACCGGGCGCGCAGGCGACGCGGGTGCCGGACGAGACCGTGACCGCCAAAACCTAGTCTGTGAACACGAGCACCGCCGCACCCGTATCCAGATCGGACACCGCCGATGAGCCCGCTTCACAGGCTCTGCCTAGGATGATCCCGATGAAGAGCCCCGAGCAGCACCTCGTGCGACCGCCCGTGCGGCGGTGGCGGGCGCTGCTCGTGCTCGGACTGCTGGCCGGCCTGTTGGCCATGCACGCCTTGGCTCCCGGCGGCAGCGGCCACGAACACGCCGGCCCGCAGCACATGACGGCCGTCGCGGTCAGCGCTCATGACGACTGCGCCGGACACGGCGGGGACTGCGGCGGAGGCCACCTCCATCACGCCGATCCGACCTGCGTGGCGGCCGCGGTGAGCGGTGCGCCGGCTCTGCCCGCCCTCGTTGCCGACCCGGTGGCCGTGCCCATACACGCCGACACGGTCTGCTCGTACGCGGCCGAGGCCCCGGACAGCGCCCGCGCGCCGCCGTCCCTGGCGGAACTCCAACTCCTGCGGATCTAGACACCACGCGGCACTGCGTCCCCAGCACAGCGACGCAGTGCGCCTCGGCACGTCCAGATCCCTGTCACACAGCACAGCAGGAGTTCCAGCATGCGCAACACCCGTACCCTGACCCGCCGCGCCGTCGTCGCGGCCGCGTCCGTCACCGCCGCACTCGTCCTCGCCGCCTGCGGCAACGACAGCAACGAAAGCGACAACCGCGGCAGCGCACACGCGGGCGGTCACAGCTCCGCGTCGTCGTCGTCGAGCTCCGGCGCCACGGCCGGGGCGCACAACGCCCAGGACGTGTCCTTCGCCCAGGGCATGATCCCGCACCACCAGCAGGCCCTGGAGATGTCGGGGCTCGCCGCCGACCGGGCCTCGTCCGCCGAGGTCAAGGACCTCGCCTCGCGCATCGAGAAGGCACAGGACCCGGAGATCCGGACCATGAGCGGCTGGCTGACGTCCTGGGGCGAGGACGTCCCGGCATCGTCCGACAGCACGGCGGAGTCCATGCCCGGCATGGACCACTCGGACGGGTCCGCGATGCCCGGCATGATGGACGGCTCGGACATGGACAAGCTGGAGAAGGCGTCCGGCACGGACTTCGACACCATGTTCCTGACCATGATGATCGAGCACCACAAGGGCGCCGTGGACATGGCCGGCACCGAGAAGAGCAAGGGCACGTACGGTCCCGCCACGTCCATGGCCGACGACATCGTCACCGCGCAGACCACCGAGATCATCGAGATGAACAAGCTCCTCGGCAGGAGCTGACCGTCTGCAGGGGCAGGGGCTGGTGTGTCCGCACCGGCCCCTGCCCCCGGCCCCTGCCCCTCCGCTGCTGGAGTCCGCCCTCAATGCACGTGCGGGCCGCCGGTCGTCTGCGGCTTGGTGTGCGGTACGAGGACGAGGGCGATCAGCGCACTCGCCGCGGCGGTGATCGCACTGAGGGTGAAGGCGCTGGTGAAACCGTCGACCGTGCCCTGTTCGATGCCGGACGCGGCGACGGTGGACAGCACGGCGATGCCGATCGAACCGCCCACCTCGTGGAAGGTGTTCCGACCCCGACATCCTCGCCCTGCGCAATGTCGTCACCCGCGAACTGCACCGCTTCCCCGAACTCGGCGCCGCCTGGCACCAGGCTGGACCGGAAGTCCATCACCCCGCCGTCGCCAACACGTTGAGGCACCTGACGGACCAGGGCCGACTGGACATCCCCGACATCGAGGTGGCCACCCTCCAGCTGTACTCGCTCCTGCTCTTTCCGCACCTGGTGTTCAGCACCTACGGCACCACGATCGACGAAGACCTCACCGACCGCCTGATCGCCGGCGGCGTCGACATGTTCCTCGGCCGGTACACGCCGCGCGCCGCGAAGCCGTAGCCGCTCGCGCGCATCCGCGGAAGACCTGCCCACGTCGACACCACTCAGTGCCGATGCCCGCCGGCGGGCTCTCCCGCGACCCTCGGGCCGTCGGACCGGACCGTGAACGCCGCGGTGTGGACGCGCCCTTCGTGCTTGAAGTCGAGGAAGAGCCGGTACGTGCCGCTGCTGGGCGCCGTGGCCGTGAACGAGATGTCGGGGCCGGGCTCGGTCGCGCCGTCGCCGGGTTCGCCGCCCGGGTGGACATGGAGGTAGGCGAGGTCGCCGGAGCGCAGGGCGACGAGATGGCCGTACGCGCCGAGGTAGGGCTGGAGGTCGGTGACCGGCTTGCCGTCGCGGGAGACCGTGAGCTTCAGTTCGCCGGCCGCGCCCGGGCGCAGCTTTCCGGTCAGCTCTACGTCGTAGCCGTCGGTCTCGGCCGTGGCGCTGAGGGCCGGCAGCCCCTTGGGCTCATACGGGCCCGAGGCTGCGAGATCCGCGCCGAGCGTGAGGTTCTCGGCCCCCTTCGCCGCCGGGGTGAAGTCGGCGAAGACCCGGTAGCCGCCCGCCCGGGGCAGGTCGACGGGGACGCTCCAGGTTCCGTCGGCGGCACGGGTGGGGTGCAGATGGCGGTAGGTGACCAGATCGCGTGAGGCCACGATGAGGTGGAGTTCCTTGTCGTGCTCGCGCTGGTAGGTGGTGACGGCGCGGCCGGCCTCGTCCCGGACGGCGAAGCGCAGCTCTGCCTGTCGGCCCGCCGCGACCCGCGGAGTCTTGAGGTCGAGGGTGTAGCCGCCCTCGGAGATCTGCAGCCCGCCGAGCGCAGGAGTCGATGCGTGCCCCGCATGCCCGCCGCTCTCCTGTGGTGTCGGTGATTCCTCGCTGTGGCTGTCATGGGTGGACGCCGGTGCCTCGTTCGCCACGACGGGCTCGATGCCGTTGCCCAAGCCGTAGGCGGTGCCGAACGTCGCGGCGAGTGCGGCGGCGAACGCGGTGATCTTCCGTCCGGCATGCATGGGTACCTCCCGGCGAACAGGGGCCCTCGGGACTTTGCAGCATGGGGCCTCGATGCACTTCAACATACCCCTAGGGGGTATGAAGTCAAGGGCTCTCGTTGCTTGCTCAAGATACCCCCTCAGGGTATACATGAGTCACTGCCCGGGTACCCCTACCCCGTATCCGGTATGACCTGCGGCCACTGCAAGGCCACCCCACCAACCCGGTCCCGGCCGCCCACCCCTACGAGGAGCAGCCATGTCCACCACCACGAACGGCGTCGCCGCCGAGGTAGAGCTCGCCATCGGCGGGATGACCTGCGCCTCGTGCGCGGCGCGCATCGAGAAGAAGCTCAACCGCCTGGACGGGGTCACCGCCACCGTCAACTACGCCACCGAGAAGGCCAGGGTCAGCTACGGCGGTGACGTCCTGGTCCGGGACCTGATAGCCACCGTCGAGGCGACCGGATACACCGCGCAGGAGCCCGCTCCACCCGAGCACCCCGCCGAGCCGTCCGACGAGGTCGACGAACTCCGGCCGCTGCGCGAGCGGTTGGTCACCGCCGTGGTGCTGGCGGTTCCCGTCATCGCGATGGCCATGGTCCCCGCGCTGCAGTTCGAGTACTGGCAGTGGCTGTCCCTGACGCTTGCGGCACCCGTGGTGACGTACGCGGCCTGGCCCTTCCACAAGGCGGCGTTCACCAACGCGCGGCACGGCGCGGCCACCATGGACACGCTGATCTCGGTCGGCACGTCGGCCGCGTTCCTGTGGTCGCTGTGGGCGCTGTTCTTCGGGACCGCGGGCATGCCCGGCATGACCCACCCCTTCGAGCTGACCATCGCCCGCAGCGACGGCGCCGGGAACATCTACCTGGAGGCCGCTGCCGGCGTGACCGCCTTCATCCTGGCCGGGCGGTACTTCGAGGCCCGCTCCAAGCGGAAGGCGGGCGCGGCCCTGAAGGCGCTGCTGGAGCTGGGCGCGAAGGACGTCACCCTGCTGAACGCCGACGGCGGCTAACAGACCATCCCCACCACCGCGTTGAAGGTGGGCGACCGCTTCCTCGTACGCCCCGGCGAGAAGATCGCCACCGACGGGACGGTCGTCGAGGGCTCCTCCGCCGTGGACGCCTCCATGCTCACCGGCGAGTCCGTCCCCGTCGAGGTGGCGCCCGGTGACCCGGTCACCGGTGCCACGATCAACGCCGGCGGCCGCCTCGTCGTCGAGGCCACCCGTGTCGGCGCCGACACCCAACTGGCCAGGATGGCCGAGCTGGTCGAGAACGCCCAGAACGGAAAGGCCGCGGCACAGCGGCTCGCGGACCGGATCTCCGCCGTCTTCGTGCCGATCGTGATCGCCCTCGCGCTGGGCACCCTGGGCTTCTGGCTGGGCAACGGCGCCGGGCTGACGGCCGCCTTCACCGCCGCCGTCGCCGTGCTGATCATCGCCTGCCCGTGCGCCCTCGGCCTGGCCACGCCGACCGCGCTGCTGGTCGGCACCGGACGCGGCGCCCAGCTCGGCATCCTCATCAAGGGCCCGGAGGTCCTGGAGTCCACCCGCGAGGTCGACACCATCGTCCTCGACAAGACCGGCACCGTGACCACCGGTCGCATGACCCTGCTGGCCATACACCCCGCCGAAGGCACCGACGAGAGCGAAGTCCTACGGCTGGCAGGCGCGCTGGAGCACTCCTCCGAGCACCCGATCGCCCGCGCCGTGGCCGACGGGGCGCTTCAGAAGCTGGGCTCGCTGCCCACTCCCGAGGACTTCGCGAACGTCCCCGGTCTCGGTGTGCAGGGCATCGTCGACGGCCATGCGGTCCTGGTGGGCCGGGAGCGGCTGCTGGGCGACTGGGCGATGGAGCTTCCGGCGGAGCTGTCCGGTGCCAAGGCGGCGGCCGAAGCAGCCGGCCGTACGGCGGTCGCGGTCGCCTGGGACGGCGAGGTGCGGGCGGTACTCGAAGTCGCCGACGCCGTGAAGGAGACCAGTGCCGAGGCGATCACCCGGCTGCGCGCGCTCGGCCTGAGGCCCCTCCTGCTGACCGGCGACAACAGGGCCGCGGCCGAGTCCGTCGCCCGCGAGGTCGGCATCGCACCCGAGGACGTCATCGCCGAGGTGCTGCCGCAGGACAAGGTCGACGTCGTCAAGCGGCTCCAGGGCGAGGGACGTTCGGTCGCGATGGTCGGCGACGGCGTCAACGACGCGGCCGCCCTCGCCCAGGCCGACCTGGGCCTGGCGATGGGCACGGGGACGGACGCCGCGATCGAGGCCGGCGACCTGACCCTCGTACGGGGCGACCTGCGTGCCGCGCCGGACGCCATCCGCCTCGCCCGCAAGACCCTCGGCACCATCCGCTCCAACCTCTTCTGGGCCTTCGCCTACAACATGGCCGCACTCCCGCTCGCCGCAGCCGGCCTGCTCAACCCGATGATCGCCGGAGCGGCCATGGCCTTCTCCTCGGTCTTCGTGGTCGGCAACTCCCTGCGTCTGCGCTCCTTCCGGGCCACCCGCTGAGTGATGCATGACCCCAGCGGTGGCGCCGGGACACCCGCGCGGGCCCGGGTCCGATCAGGCGTCGGTACCGGTCAGTCCCGCTTGACCACGCACAGTGCCCAGATGACGAAGGCGTACAGGGCGATCAGTGTGAGTGACCAGACGGGGTAGTACGGGATGGACAGGAAGTTGGCGACGATCAGCAGCGCCGCGATGCCGACTGCGACGACCCTGGCCCAAGTGGCCACCGCGAACAGGCCGAAGCTCACGAGGAGCGCGACGACGCCGAGGATCAGTTGGATCCAGCCCCAGCTCGTCAGGTCGAACTTGAAGACGTAGTTGGGGGTGGTCACGAAGACGTCGTCATTGGCGATCGCCATGATGCCCCGGAAGAGGTCGAGAATTCCGGCGACGAACAGCATGACGGCGGCGAACAGGGTGAGACCGGTGGCGCCGGCATGGGTGCCTGCCGTCCCGTGGTGGGGTGTGGCGGTGGTGGCCATGGATGGATCTCCGTTCCTGTGGGCTGCGGTGCCGCTCGGTAACGGGCCTTCGCGGCTGCCGCTGTGTGTCGGCCATGGAGCATCAGCCGAGGAGCCTGCTCTTCTGCTCCTCGAACTCGGCCTCGGTCAGCACGCCTTGCGCCTTGAGTTCGCCCAGCTCCTTGAGCTTGTCGAGCGTGCTGCCCATGTCGTCGGTCGGCGTGGCGGCCTGCGGGGGCTGCGCCGAGGGGGCGGGCCGCGGCTCGGGTTCCTGGTGGACGGAGCCCTGTTGGGCGGCCCAGCGTCCCTGCTGGCGGCGTGACACACGGTTGGACACCGCGGTCGCCGTGCCGGCGACGACCGCCGTACGTGCCACTCCGCGAAGGAGTCCTGGCATGGCGAGGTCCTTTCTCGCTTGCCTTTCAGGAAGCCGCCTCCGCCGCTTCGAGCGAGGCGATGACCGCCTGTACGGGAAGCCGCCCGGAAGCGACCAACTGAGCTCCCCCGCGACGCAGTGCGGCGGCGAAGGGAGCGGCCCACACGTTCTCGTAGATCAGGAGACCCGCGGAGTTGCCGGGCTCCACGGCGGCAGCCGCCTCCTCCAGGTCGTCCTGGCCGAGCAGGCCGGAGTGGACGCCTTCGAAGACCGCGAGATCGAGGTTGCCGTCGCCGGTGAGGTCGGCGATCTCCAGGGCGGTCACCGAGCCGTCGTCGTCCTTCCTGATGAACACCAGGTCGAGGATCCGGATGAGGCCGCGGTCCACGAGATCGACCAGAAGCGGGAAGCCCTCGCCCGTCATTCGGTTGCCGGGAAACTCCACCACGATGTAGTCGATGGGTCCCATGACGTCGCTCTGCTGGCTCACGACTCACCCCTTGTGCTCGCGGGTCCCTTGAAATCCATTGCATCACCGGACCCGGGCGGGCGCACCCGGACCTGAGTCGCCGGGTAAACCAGCCGGACCTACCCTGAATAAGGAGAGCGAAAAGCGGAGAGCGGTCGAATAATTCACCGCGCGATATCGCCCGCCGGAATTCACTTGTGCGGGGAGCGTCTTTGATGAGCGAAACCAATCCGACCGGCTATGACATGCGGCACCGCACCCCGGAAGAACGTGCCGCGCTCGGCAAGGCCGCCCGGTCCACGGCCCCTCGTTCCGGGCATGCCGAGTACACCCCGTCGCCGAAGCGCACCGACCCGGTGGACGTCATCGAGGCGCAGTCGGCGAAGCGGGTCCCGGAACTCGTACCGATCCGCTACGGCAGGATGAGCGAGTCGCCGTTCCGCTTCTACCGCGGAGCCGCCGCCATCATGGCCGCGGACCTGGCGGACACCCCTCGCAGTGGTATCAGGGCGCAGTTGTGCGGCGACGCCCACCTGCTGAACTTCCGGCTGCTGGCCTCTCCCGAGCGCCGTCTGATGTTCGACATCAACGACTTCGACGAGACGCTGCCCGGCCCGTGGGAGTGGGACGTCAAGCGTTTGTCGGCGAGCCTGGTCATCGCGGGCCGGGCGAACGGCTTCAGCGGCAAGGAGCGGGCGTCCCTGGTGCGGACGGCCGTACGGTCGTATCGCGAGCGCATGCGGACCTTCGCCGGGCTGAGCAATCTCGCCGTCTGGTACACCCGCTTCGAGGCGGACGAACTGCAGAAGCAGTTCGCTCCGGCCGTCAGCGCCGAGGACCGCGACCGCTGGGAGCACGCCCGGGCGCGGGCCCGCGCGCACGACACCCTGCAGGTCTTCGACAAGCTCACCCACGTCGTCGACGGACAGCGCCTGATCGCCCCCGATCCCCCACTCCTGGTGCGGCTCGCGGACCTGGTCTCCGGCGCCCAACGCGGCATCCTGGAGAAGGAGCTCGGCCGGCTGGTCGAGCGGTACGGCCACACCCTGCAGACCGACCGGCGATTCCTGCTGGAGAGCTACCGAGTCGCCGACGTGGCGCGCAAGGTCGTCGGGGTCGGCAGCGTGGGCACCCGCTGCTGGATCATCCTGCTGCTGGGAAGGGACGACGAGGACCCGCTCTTCCTGCAGGCCAAGGAGGCCGACGAGTCGGTGCTGGCGCCCTACGCCGGCGCGAGCACCTTCCCCACCCAGGGCGAGCGTGTCGTCGCCGGCCAGCGGCTGATGCAGGCCACCAGCGACATCTTCCTGGGCTGGGAACGCGTCCACGGCATCGACGGCCGGCGCCGGGACTTCTACGTGCGCCAACTGCGGGACTGGAAGGGCATCGCGCTGCCCGAGAGCATGTCACCGAAGCAGATGGCACTGTTCGCCGAGCTGTGCGGCGCCACGCTGGCCCGCGCCCACGCCAGGTCCGGTGACCGGGTCGCGATCGGCGCCTACCTGGGGGGAGGAGACGTCTTCGACCGCGCGCTGGCGACGTTCGCCGAGCTGTACGCGGACCAGAACGAGCGGGACCACCAGGCGCTGGTCGACGCCATCAAGGTGGGACGGGTCCCGGCCGAGGCGGCCTGAACGAAGACCTCACCGGGTCATGTCAGGTGCGGCCGGTCCGCCGGGGCCGCTCGGGGCCGACCGCACGCAACCTTGCCGTCTCCCACCACCTGAAGAAGCTCAAGGAGGCCGGCCTGCTCACCTCGCAGCGGCGCGGCACCTGGGTCTCCTACCGGGTCGAGCCGTCCGTACTGGCCGCGATGGGCAAGCTGCTCACCGCCGGGAGCTGACAGCTACTCCTCGATCGTCGCCACCGCATCGACGCCCGCCTGGCGCAGCGTCCGGTGGACGTCCCGGCGGGCGCCGCGGACCGTGAGGGCGGCCGGTTCCGGTGCGCGCGTCGCCGCCCGGAGCAAGGCGTAGGCGCACGCCATGTCCAACCGCTCCAGACCGCTCATGTCGAGGTCCCAGGCGTCGGCCTGCCTCAGCCGCTCGTCGAGGAGCAGCACTTCCAGTTCGCTCAGCACATGCATGTCCAGGACACCGGTGAAGGCCAGAACGGCATGCTGCCCGTCGGCCTCGGCGATGCTCACTGTCCCCGTCCGGGCCCGCGCGGGGTGTTCGTCTGCCACGGCGACCTCCTGGGCAGCCAGTGCACGGTGTACCCCCATTCTCTACGCCCGGGCGGCCGATCGCCCCCGCATGAAGATGACCGCGACCAGGGCCAGCCCGACCGCCGCGCCGACGGCCTGCATGCCGACGAAGCCCGGGACCGAGCGCGGGGCGATGCCCGCGAAGGTGTCGGTGAAGGCGCGGCCGATGGTCACGGCGGGGTTGGCGAAGGACGTGGAGGAGGTGAACCAGTAGGCGGCGCCGATGTAGGAGGCGACGGCCACGGGGGCGAAGTGGAGGCGGTCGGTGCGGGCCAGGCCGAAGATCAGCAGGATCAGGCCGGCGGTCGCGACGACCTCCCCGAGGAGCAGGTGTCCTGCCGAGCGGTCGTGGGTGGACCACTTCACCAGCGGTTCGCCGAACATCGCGTCGGCCAGGATCGCGCCCGCGACCGCGCCGGCGATCTGGGCGGGAACGTACAAAGCCGCCTCGCGCAGGGAGACGCCCGCGCCGCCACGGCGGGCGGTCCACCACTCGGCCAGGGTGACCGCGGGGTTGAAGTGCGCGCCGGAGACCGGCCCGAGCAGGGTGATCAGAACGCCGAGCCCGAAGACCGTGGCCATGGAGTTGGCCAGGAGTTGCAGGCCCACGTCCTTCGTCAGGTCGGTGGCCTGGATACCGGAGCCGACGACGACCGCGACAAGGGCCGCCGTGCCGACGAACTCGGCCGCGACGCGCGCGATCAGCGGGGGCCCCTGGGGCGGGGTCGCGCCCGGGGCGGGCTGAGGCTCGGTGGCGGACTGAGGCTCGGTGGTGGACTGGGGCTCGGTGGTGGACTGGGGCTCGGTGGTGGCCAACAGGGCTCCTCGGGTCAGGGGCCCAACAGGGCTCCTCGGGTCAGGGGCCCAACAGGGCTCCTCGGGTCAGGGGCAGGACCGCTTGACGTCGTTCTCGGCCGCGACGCGCGCGGTCTCCGCCAGGTCGGCGAACCGGCCCGCGAGGGAGGCGATGACGTCGGGCTTCAGCCGGTAGTAGGTGAACCGGCCGCAGGGTTCGGTCTCCACGACCCCCGCCTCGCGCAGCACCTTCAGATGGTTGGAGAGGTTGGTCTGCCTGGCCCCCGTCTCCTCGATCAGGTGCGTGGTGCAGAGCGTCTCCCGGGCCAAGAGGGTGACGATCCGCAGGCGGAGCGGGTCGGCCAGAACCCGCAACAGATCAGTGTCGACTGACGTCAGCATGGGCTGATACTCTCACATCACTCCTGGCTGATACCAGCCTGGGCTGATCACGAAGGAAGAACCGATGCCCTCCAGCCCGCTCGCCTCCGTGCTCTTCGTCTGCGTCCACAACGCCGGGCGATCCCAGATGGCCGCCGGGTTCCTCAGCCACCTCGCGGGCGACCGGATCGAGGTCCGCTCCGCCGGCTCCGTCCCGGGCGACCAGGTCAACCCCTCCGCGGTCGAGGCGATGAGGGAGGTCGGCGTCGACATCGCCGACGCCGAGCCGAAGATCCTGACGACCGAGGCCGTACAG
The DNA here is from genome assembly GCF_042888465.1 of Streptomyces sp. NPDC002888. Classification (NCBI taxonomy): domain Bacteria; kingdom Bacillati; phylum Actinomycetota; class Actinomycetes; order Kitasatosporales; family Streptomycetaceae; genus Streptomyces; species Streptomyces sp. NPDC002888. Next base: position 190,864 of record NZ_JBIAPU010000018.1, read on the forward strand.
GCGTCCGACTACGTCATCACCATGGGCTGCGGCGACGCCTGCCCGGTCTTCCCCGGCAAGAGGTACCTCGACTGGGCCCTGGAGGACCCGGCCGGCAAGGGCGTCGAGGCCGTCCGTCCCATCCGCGACGAGATCAAGGCCCGCATCGAGGCCCTGATCGCCGAGATCGACGCCGGGCAGGGGCACGCATAGCGACCGGCCCGGTCGAAGACCCTGCCGCCGCGGCCGCCCCGTCACACACCCCCGCCCCGCGCCCCCTCCTCGGGCTCCCCGCCCACCGTGAACCCGATCACCGTCCCGCCGCCTTCCCGCCGGAAGGCGAACGGCGCTCCCCCGTGCACGAGCGCCACCTCCCGCACGATGGACAGGCCGAGCCCGGAGCCCGGCAGGGAGCGCGCGTCGGCGGCCCGGTAGAAGCGGTCGAAGATCCGCATCAGGTCGGCCTCCCCGATGCCCGGCCCGCGGTCGAGCACCTCTACGCGGACCGCCCCTGGCCCGGAGACGGCGGCCCCGGTGACGACGATCTCGATGGGAAGACCGCCCTCCCGGTCGAACTTCGCCGCGTTCTCCACCAAATTCGACACCGCCCGCGTCAGCATCCCGGGCCGCCCGTCCGTCGTCGTGTCGCCGCTCGTGCTGAGCACGATCTCCCGCCCGGTACGACGGCGGGCGAGGCCCGCGACCTCCTCGGCGAGGTCGGCGAGGTCGACCCGCTGCGGCGGCTCCGTGTCGGACTGCCCGGCCGCGAGGTCGACGAGCTCGTTGACCAGGTCGGTCAGTTCGCGGGCCTCCTGCGTGAGGTCGACGACCAGGTCCTCACGGGTGGCCGGGGGCAGCTCGTCGATGCGCCGCAGCAGCGAGATGTTCGTCCGCAGCGAGGTCAGCGGCGTACGCAGCTCGTGCCCCGCGTCCTGCACCAGGCGACGCTGGTCCTCCTCCGACTGGGCGAGGCGGCCGAGCATGTGGTCGAAGGCACGGCCGAGACGGCCCACCTCGTCGTAGCCGGTCACCGGCACCTCGATGCCGAGCCTGCGGGTGCGGGCCACGTCCTCGGCGGCCGAGGTGAGGACGATCAGGCGCCGGGTGATGCGCCGCGCCAGCCACCAGCCGACCAGACCCGCCGCGACCACCACCGCGATCATCAGCACCAGCGTCCGCTGCTGGAGCGCCCGCAGCAGGTCCTCGGTGTCGCTGAACTCCTGCGCGACCTGCACCGCGCCCCGCCCCCCGCCGAGCGACACGGTCGCCACACGGTAGACGTCACTGCCGACGTCGACGTCCCTGTGCTCGGCCAGCCGCCCGGCGCTCGCTTCGGCCGCGATCCTCCGGTCGCCGGCGGTCACGGGCAGTCCCGGGCTGCCCGGGTCGACCACCCCGCCGTCGAAGCCCAGCACCTGTACGTCGGTGCGGGCCGGGCGGACGAGGTCGTGGCCCGGCGCGGAGGAGGAGAAGTCGTCGGGGGTCATCCGGTGCTGGCGCACCTCGTCCCGCAGGTCCTGCACGACCTCGTCGAAGACCGACTGCTGGTCCACGCGCACCAGCCGGGCGGCCGCACTGTAGGACAGGATGCCGACGAGGACGGTGACGGCGGCGGTGACGGCCGCGAAGGACACCGCGAAGGTGGTGCGCAGGGAGACCAGGCGGGCCCGCCGTCTCGCCGACAGCCGCCCGAGACGGCCCACTCAGTCCTCCCGCAGCACGTAACCCACGCCCCGCACGGTGTGGATCAGCTGCGGTGCGCCGGGCTGGTCGAGCTTGCGGCGCAGGTAGCCGACGTACACGGCGAGGTTCTTGGAGCCGGGGCCGAAGTCGTAGCCCCAGATGCGGTCGTAGATGGTGGAGTGGTCGAGGACGATGCCCGCGTTGCGGACCAGGAGCTCCAGGAGCTCGAACTCCGTGCGGGTCAGCTCCAGCTCGCGGCCGCCGCGCCAGGCCCGCCGCGCCTGCGGGTCCATGCGCAGCCCGGCGGCCTCGACCTGACGAGCGGACGGGAGGGGTCCCCTGGTGCGGGCCTCGGGGGTGATGACCTCGCCCACGGAACCGTTGAAGCCGTTGGAACCGTTGGCGCTGCTGGAGCCGACTGATCCGGCGGGGCCGATAGGACCGGCCGGGCCGACGGAACCGGACGGGTCGACGGGGCTCGTGCGGCGCAGGAGGGCGCGCAGGCGGGCGAAGACCTCCTCGACGTCGAACGGCTTGACCACGTAGTCGTCGGCGCCCGCGTCCAGGCCCGCGATGCGGTCCGCGGTCTCCACCAGTGCCGTGAGCATGAGGATCGGCGTGCGGTCGCCCTCGGCGCGCAGCACCCGGCAGACCTGCAGGCCGTCGATGCCGGGCATCATCACGTCGAGGACGAGCACGTCGGGCGGGGTCTTGTGGGCGTGCGCCAGCGCCTCGACGCCGTCGGCGACCGCGGTGACCCGGTAACCCTCCAGCGTCAGGGCCCGTTCCAGGGCGTGACGGATGGCGCGGTCGTCTTCGGCGAGGAGCACTGTCTGGGGCACGCCCCCAGTGTGCCCCGGCCCGCGGCGGTACGGCCGGGGTGAGCCGGGCTGCGACCGCCCTTTTTACCGGCCTCTCACCGTCCCGAAGCCAACCCCGGCCCGCCGCCTACCGTCCTCTCACCGTCGCCGCGGCTCACCCCGTGGGCCGCAGCGCGGCGAGTTGCTCGGCGAACGGCACGACCTCGAACGCGTCCTCGACGGCCCGCGCCGCCGACGGGCCGCCCCCGGCCGCCGAAGAACCGTGCCCGGCCGCCGTAGAACCGTCCCCGGCCGCCGCAGAGCCGCGCCCGGCCGTCGAGAGCCCCGCCATCAGCCCCGCCAGCTCCCCCGCCGCCCGCTCGATCCGCCCCCGCAGCCCCTCCGCGCCCCAGTCCTCCGAAGCGGCGTACACCGCGGTCGGTACGACGACGGCCCGCAGGTGGGCGAAGAGCGGGCGCAGGGCGTGCTCCAGGACGAGCGAGTGCCGGGCGCTGCCGCCGGTCGCCGCGATCAGCACCGGCTTACCGCTGAGCGCGTCCGGGTCGATCACGTCGAAGAACGACTTGAACAGCCCGCTGTACGACGCCGAGAACACGGGCGTGACCACGATCAGCCCGTCGGCCCCGGTCACCGCGTCGATCGCGGTGGCGAGGTTCCGCCCCGGGAACCCGTTGGTGAGGTTGTGCGCGATCTCCACGGCGAGGTCGCGCAACTCGACGACCCGCACCTCGGCCGGGGTCCGCTCGGTGGTCGCCGCGGCCAGCCGGTCGGCGAGCAGTCGCGTGGAGGACGGGACGCTCAGCCCCGCCGAGACGACGACGAGCTTCATGCGACGGTCTCCTTCCGCGCGGCGGTGAGCAGGGACTGGTGGGTCGGGGCCTCCGGCACGTCGGCCGGCCGCCCCTTGGCGAACTCCTCGCGCAGCACCGGCACGACCTCCTCGCCGAGCATGTCGAGTTGCTCCAGGACGGTCTTCAGCGGCAGCCCGGCGTGGTCCACCAGGAACAGCTGGCGCTGGTAGTCACCGGCGTACTCGCGGAAGGACAGCGTCTTCTCGATGACCTGCTGCGGGGAGCCGACGGTCAGCGGGGTCTGGTCGGTGAAGTCCTCCAGGGAGGGCCCGTGCCCGTAGACCGGCGCGACGTCGAAGTACGGCCGGAACTCGCGCACCGCGTCCTGGGAGTTCTTCCGCATGAACACCTGACCGCCGAGACCGACGATCGCCTGCTCGGCCGTGCCGTGCCCGTAGTGGGCGTACCGGGCCCGGTACAGCTCGACCATCCGCTTGGTGTGGTCGGCCGGCCAGAAGATGTTGTTGTGGAAGAAGCCGTCGCCGTAGTACGCGGCCTGCTCGGCGATCTCCGGGGAGCGGATGGAGCCGTGCCAGACGAACGGCGCGACCCCGTCCAGCGGCCGGGGCGTGGACGTGAAGCCCTGGAGCGGCGAACGGAACTTCCCCTCCCAGTCCACGACGTCCTCGCGCCACAGCCGGTGCAGCAGGGCGTAGTTCTCGATGGCGAGGTTGATGCCCTGCCGGATGTCCTGACCGAACCAGGGGTAGACCGGGCCGGTGTTGCCGCGGCCCATCATCAGGTCCACGCGCCCGTCGGCCAGGTGCTGGAGCATCGCGAAGTCCTCGGCGATCTTCACCGGGTCGTTGGTGGTGATGAGGGTCGTGGAGGTGGAGAGGATGAGCTTCTCCGTGCGCGCCGCGACGTAGCCGAGCATCGTCGTCGGGGACGACGGCACGAACGGCGGGTTGTGGTGCTCGCCGGTGGCGAAGACGTCGAGCCCGACCTCCTCGGCCTTCAGCGCGATGGCGACCATGGCCTTGATGCGCTCGCGCTCACTCGGCGTACGGCCCGTGGTGGGGTCCGGCGTGACGTCGCCGACGCTGAAGATCCCGAACTGCATGGTCGCTCAACCTCCAAAGTTGTTGACCGTTCAACTATACCGCTGAACGGTCGGCCTCACCCCCTTATTCCAGTTGCCCCGCCCAGCCCGCACCCTTCATATTTACCTGCGTGACACAGACACTGCATGACGCAAAAGAAAGACCGGCCCTCCGCGCCCGCACCCGCTGGGCGATCCTCGCCGTCGTCCTCGCCGCCGACGTCCTCGACCTCCTCGACGCCACGATCACCAACATCGCCGCCCCGACCATCACCGCCGACCTCGGCGGCGGCCCCGCCCTCGTCCAGTGGCTCGGCGCCGGATACGCCCTCGCGCTCGGCGTGCTGCTCGTGCCCGGCGGCCGGCTCGGCGACAAGTACGGGCGCCGCCGCCTGTTCCTGACCGGCCTCGCCGGGTTCGTCATCGCCTCCCTGGCCTGCGGACTCGCGCGAAACCCGGAGCAACTGGTCGCCGCCAGGCTCGCCCAGGGCGCCTTCGGGGCCCTCGTCATCCCGCAGGGCTTCGGCATCCTCGGCGCCACCTGGCCCCGCGACCAGATCGGCAAGGCCTTCAGCCTCTTCGGACCGGTCATGGGCCTGTCCGCCGTCGGCGGCCCGATCCTCGCCGGATTCCTCGTCGACGCCGACCTCGGCGGCCTCGGCTGGCGCCCCATGTTCCTGATCAACCTGTTCCTCGGCGGCGCCGCCCTGCTCGCCGCACTCCGGCTGCTCCCCCGCGACGCGGGCGACCCGGCCGTCTCCGTCGACGGACCTGGATCGGCGCTGCTGGCCGGCGCGCTGCTCGGCCTGCTCGGCGGCCTCATCGACGGCTCGGACCACGGCTGGACCGGCCGCCCCCTCGTCCTCCTGCTCCTGGGCCTCGCCCTGTTCGCCGGCTTCTGCCACCGCCAGCGCACCGCCACCCGGCCACTCATCCAACCGTCGCTGCTCCACAACCGCGGCTTCACCTCGGGCCTGCTCCTCGGCATCGTCGCCTTCGCCGCGACCGCCGGCCTCCTCTACGTCATCTCCCTCTTCTTCCAGCACGGCCTCGGCCGCTCACCGTCCGACACCGCGCTCGGCCTGATCCCCCTGTCGCTCGGGATCGTTGTCGCGTCCATCGCCTGCTACCGCCTCATCCACGCCTACGGCCGCCGGCTCGTCGTCGCCGGGCTGCTGATCGTCCTCGCGGGCTGCGGCTACCTGGCGCTCCTGGTCATCGACTCCGGAACGTCCCTGAACCATTGGGAGCTGGTCCCGCCCGTGCTCCTCATCGGCGTCGGTATGGGCACCTGTTTCGGCACGGTCTACGACGTCACGATCGGCGACATCGCCCCCGAGGAGGCGGGCAGCGCGAGCGGCTCGCTCAACGCGGTGCAGCAGGTCGCCAACGCGATCGGGGCAGCGGCCGTGACCACCGTGTACTTCCATGCGGCCGACGGCGACGAGGCCCACGCCATGACCGTGAGCCTCGTCGTGGTCGCCGCGGCCATCGCCGTATGCCTGCCCCTCGTACGACTCCTGCCGCGCAAGGCACCGCAGGAGCAGCACCACTGACGAGCTAGGGCACCAGCACCAGTCGCCCCCGCACCCCGCCCTCCCCCAGCCGGGCGTGCGCCTTCGCGGACTCCTCCAGGGCGTACGTCTCGGCCACCCGCAGCGTCAGGACACCCGCCTCGACCAGCCGGACCAGCTCGGCCAGGCGCGCCCCGTCGGCGCTCACCTCGACCGCGCCGGTCCGCACCCCGCGCTCGGAGGCCGGCTCCGCCTGCGGGATGACACCGGCGAAGGCACCGCCGTCCCGCACCCACGCCAGGGCCCGCTCCCCGATGACCGCCGCGTCCAGCACGGCGTCGACACTGCCCGGCTCCACGTCCCCGGCGGTGAAGTGGGCGGCACCCAACGACCGTACGAGCTCCTCGTCGCCCTCCCGGGCCAGCGCGGTCACCGGGATCCCGCGGTGCGCGGCGAGCTGGACGGCGAACCCGCCGACCGCGCCCGCCGCACCCGTCACCAGCAGCGACGCACCCGGCGCCAACTCCAGCAGATCCAGGGCCTGTACGGCGGTCAGGGCGTTCAGCGGAAGCGTCGCCGCGTGCACCGCGTCGACCGTCGTCGGCGCCTTGGCCACCGCGTCCGTGTCCACGACGACGTACGCGGCGTGCGTGCCCAGCGGCTTCACCATGCCGTAGTCCAGCGCCACCACCTCGTCGCCGACACTCCACGAGGTCGCCACCCCCGTCGCGTCCACGGTCCCGGCGACGTCCCAGCCCAGACCGATCCGCTTGCCCGCACCCCCGAAGACACCCTGCCGCACCCCCGCGTCCACCGGGTTCAGCGCGGCCGCCGCGACCTTGATCCGCACCTGCCGCGCACCCGGCTCCGGCACGTCGACATCCACGACCTCCACGGCCTCGGGACCGCCGAACGTCGTAACCACTGCTGCACGCATGACAACTCTCCCTGCTCACCGGCCACCCGAGGCGACCACCGCCCCGTTTCCACAACCCTAGGAAGAGCTACTATCTATAGGGAAGTAGGTACCTGAAGGTGCCTACCTCACCCGAAGGAGAGCCATGGCGACCACGACAGCGGCCCAGCGACGCGAGCAGGCACGCCTCGAGTACGACGCGTTCATCCGGGGCTGCCCCACCAACCAGCTCCTCGGCCGCCTCAGCGACAAGTGGGTCAGCCTCGTCGTCGCGGCCCTCTCCGGCGGCGGCCCGCTGCGCTACAGCGACCTTGGCCGCAAGATCGCCGGCGTCAGCCCCAAGATGCTCACGCAGACCCTGCGCACCCTCGAACGCGACGGCATCCTCGCCCGCACGGTCACCCCGTCCGTCCCGGTCCGCGTCGACTACGAACTCACGCCCCTGGGCCGCAGCCTCGCCCTCCTCCTCACCGCAGTGAAGGACTGGGCGGAGAACCACATCGACGAGGTCCACGCGGCACGGGAGCGCTACGACGAGGGGAACGACGTCTAGACGTTCCCGGCCCGCAGGCGGGCGACCTGGGCCGCGCTGAACTCCGTCGTACGCCTCATGTGGTTCACCAGCAGGGCGAGTTCGGAGTCGTCGAGGTCGTCGAAGAGCGCCACCCAGCCACCGCCCAGCCGGTCCCACACACGCCCGAACTCGACGATCTTCTCCGGCACCGTCGCCACCAGCACCCGCCGCCGGTCCTCCGCGTCCCGCTCCCGCACCACGTACCCGGCCTTCTCCAGCCGGTCCACCAGGCGCGTCGCCGACCCGGTCGTCAGACCCGTCAGCTCGGCGACCCGGCCCGTCGTCACCGGCTCGCGCTCCAGCGTCAGCAGGTTCAGGCACTGCAGGTCCGTGGGATGCAGGCCCAGATGGTCGGCGAGAGCCTGGTTGAAGAGGGCGTACGAGGCCATGTAGCGGCGCGAGACGGTGGACAGCTCGTCCAGCAGTCGCGACCGCGCGTTCCCGGACATGGCCTGCACCCCTTTGTTCGCGCCGTGCGGAGATCGTAGTCGGAAGTGGGAAGCGGACGGGTCAGAAGGAGTACGGGTCGCCCGTGTCCAGCACGCGTGGTACATGGACGACGCGTGGTACATGGACGACCGACCGGACGTACCTGATGTATCCCCCGCGGAACGCCCCGCAGGCGCCCTCCATCAGGTGACGTCGAGCCCCGCCGGAGTGCCGTGGCAGGCTGCACGCATGCTCGTCCTGCGCTCCGCCGCCCTCTTCGTCCTCGCCGCCCTCTTCGAGATCGGCGGCGCCTGGCTGGTCTGGCAGGGCGTGCGCGAACACCGCGGCCGGCTGTGGATGACGGGCGGAGTCCTCGCACTCGGCGCGTACGGCTTCGTCGCCACCTTCCAGCCGGACGCCCACTTCGGCCGCATCCTCGCCGCGTACGGCGGCATCTTCGTCGCCGGCTCGATCCTGTGGGGCGCGGTCGCCGACGGCTACCGCCCCGACCGCTGGGACATCACGGGCGCACTGATCTGCCTCGCGGGCATGGCGGTGATCATGTGGGCACCGCGAGGTGACTGAGCGGCGGGCTCACTTCAGCTCTTCGGGCAGCAGCCCCAGCTGCCCCAGGAACTCCATCTGGTCGAAGTACAGCCGGTAGCTGACGATCCGGCCGTCCTCCACCTTCGCGAAGTCGACCCCGCGGATCCTGATCTCCCTCTGGGTAGCGGGCAGCGACTCCCCCGACGGCAGCGGAATCGGCCCCGTGTTCCTGCCGTGGAAGAACCCCTCGTCGACCGCGGTGTCGCCGACCTCGTACGAATACACCGACTCGTAGCGGGCATCCGTGATCATCTCGGTCATCTGACGCCAGTAGTCGGCGATGTTCTCGCGCCCGTGCAGCTCCCCGCCGTCGGGGGTGACGGCGACCGCGTCCGGCGCGTACAGCTCGGCGATGAGCTTGGGGTCCGCCTTCGTGGTGAGCGCCTCGGTGAGCCGGTCCATGACCTCACGCGCATCACCCATGATCCACCTCCGTGTGTCAGGGGATCACCCACCTCATTTTCTCACGCGCGACAGCCCGTGTCCGGTCCGCGAAGCCGCCCCATGACCCGTCCCGCGAAGCCGCCCCATGGCCCGTCCCGTGACCCGTCCCACGCCCCGGACCCCGACCCGTACGAATGCCCCCGCCACCTATCCTGGGCGGCGCAGGCCGATCGCACGAACGCCCGAGCACCCGAGGAGCAGCCCCATGGCCACCGCCGCACCGTCCGCCGCCTCCCGCATCGCCGTCGTCACCGGTGCGAGCAGCGGAATCGGCGCCGCCACCGCCCGACAGCTCGCCACGGCCGGCTACCGCGTGGTCCTGACCGCGCGCCGCAAGGACCGCATCGAGCAGCTCGCCGAGGAGATCAACGCGGCAGGCGGCGCGGCGACGGCGTACCAGCTGGACGTCACCGACCGCGCGGCGGTCGACGAGTTCGCCACCGCCTTCAAGACGATCGGCGTACTCGTCAACAACGCGGGCGGCGCGCTGGGCGCCGACCCGGTCGCGACCGGCGACCCGGCCGACTGGCGCACGATGTACGAGACCAACGTCATCGGCACCCTGAACCTCACGCAGGCCCTCCTGCCCAAGCTGGTCGCGAGCGGCGACGGCACGATCGTCGTCGTCTCCTCCACCGCCGGCCACGGCACCTACGAGGGCGGCGGGGGCTACGTCGCCGCCAAGCACGGCACCCACGTCCTCGCCGAGACCCTGCGCCTGGAGATCGTCGGCCAGCCGGTCCGGGTCATCGAGATCGCCCCCGGCATGGTCAGGACCGACGAGTTCGCGCTCACGCGCTTCGGCGGCGACCAGGAGAAGGCGCAGAAGGTCTACGAGGGCGTCGCCGAGCCCCTCACCGCGGACGACGTGGCCGACACCATCACCTGGGCGGTGACCCGCCCCAGCCACGTCAACGTCGACCTGCTCGTCCTCCGCCCTCGCGCCCAGGCATCCAACACGAAGGTGCACAGGGAGCTGTGACACCGGATCAGCCGGATCCGCGACGCTGAGCAACGAACGCACCCCAGGTCACCGCGGTGAAGGACCGCCTAGGGTCGGGGAACGTGGACAGACACATACCCTTCGCGTCGTTGCACAACTTCCGTGACCTGGGCGGCTACCGGACCGCCGACGGCGGACACCGCGTCCGCCCGGGCCGCCTCTTCCGCTCGGACTCCCTCGGACAGCTGGGCCCCGGCACACCGGACTGGGACCGCTTCCTCTCCCTGGGCATCCGCACGGTGCTGGACCTGCGCCACCCCTGGGAGGCGGACCAGCGGGGCCGCGTCCCGGCGGACGATTCCTTCACGTACCACAACCTCAGCATCGAGCACCGCCCCTACAACCAGGCGGCCCAGACCCCCGACGTCGACCCGGGCCCCTACCTGGCCGAGCGCTACATGGAGGTCGCGGAGGACGGCACGAAGGAGATCCGCAGGGCACTGGAACTGGTGGCCCAGGCAGCGGAATCCGATGAGCCCCTGGTCTTCCACTGCGCCTCGGGCAAGGACCGCACAGGCCAGCTGGCGGCCCTGGTCCTAGGCCTCCTGGACATCCCGGAACCCGCGATCATCGAGGACTTCACCCTCACGGAACTGGCCACCCCGGCCCTGCTGGCGGACTGGCGCACCCGCAACGGGGGCCGCACCCCCACCTGGCCGGGCTTCGCTCGCGCCCCCGAGAGGGTGATGCGCCTGTACCTGGAGTCGTTCAGAGCCCGCTACGGCTCCCCCGAGGCGTACGTCTCCCAGACCCTGGGCCTGAACGCGAAGGCGCTCTCCGAGACCCTCCGCCGTCACCTCCTGGAACCGCGCCCCACCACATGGCCGGCGTTGACCTACCGCAGGGCCACGCCCGCCGACGCCCCCACCCTGGTCCGCCTCCGCGACACGGCAGCCCTCTGGCAACTGGCCCGGGGCATCACCCAGTGGCAGCCCGGCGAAAAGGACGAGGCGCACTTCCGCCAGGTCATGCGCGACGGCGAAGTCTGGCTGGCGTACGCCGGAAACCACGTGGCCGGCGCGTGGGAACTCTGGTGGACCGACCCCGCGGCCTGGGGCCCCCGCCCACCCGACGCGGGCTACATCCACCGCCTGATGACGGTCCCGCACACGGCCCCACCCGGCGCGGGCCGCATGCTGCTGGCAGAAGCGGAATCCCACATCACCACAAAAGCCCGCCCCTACGCCCGCCTCGACTGCCTCTCCTCCAACCCCCGCCTCCGCACGTACTACGAGTCCGCGGGCTACACGGTCGTCGGCGAACAACCCGCGAAGGACGGCGGCTCGGGGAGTCCGTACGCGGTGACACTGCTGGAGAAACGGCTGGGGTAACAGTGAGGGGCCCGGGCCTGATCGGCCCGGGCCCCTCGCAGGTACGTTCAGCCCTTCACGCAGACGACCTGCTTCAGCTTCGCCACGACCTCCACGAGGTCCCGCTGCTGGTCGATGACCTGCTCGATCGGCTTGTACGCGCCCGGGATCTCATCCACGACACCGGAGTCCTTGCGGCACTCCACGCCTCGCGTCTGCTCCTCCAGGTCCTTCGTCGAGAAGCGACGCTTGGCCGCGTTGCGGCTCATGCGCCGACCCGCGCCGTGCGACGCCGAGTTGAAGGCCTTCTCGTTGCCGAGTCCCTTCACGATGTACGAACCGGTGCCCATCGAGCCGGGGATGATCCCGTACTCGCCGGAACCGGCCCGGATCGCGCCCTTGCGGGTGACGAGCAGGTCCATGCCGTCATAGCGCTCCTCGGCCACGTAGTTGTGGTGTGCGCTGATCTCCGGCTCGAAGGTCGGCTTCGCCTTCTTGAACTCCTTGCGGATCACGTCCTTCAGGAGCGCCATCATGATCGACCGGTTGTACTTCGCGTACTCCTGCGCCCAGAACAGATCGTTGCGGTACGCCGCCATCTGCGGGGTGTCCGCGATGAAGACGGCGAGGTCGCGGTCGACCAGGTTCTGGTTCTGGGGCAGCTTCTGAGCCACGCCGATGTGGTGCTCGGCCAGCTCCTTGCCGATGTTCCGGGAACCGGAGTGGAGCATGAGCCACACAGAACCGGTCGAATCCGTGCACACTTCGACAAAATGGTTGCCGGATCCGAGCGAACCCATCTGCCTCGTTGCGCGCTCCTGCCGGAATTTGACCGCTTCGGCGATCCCGTCGAAGCGCCCCCAGAAGTCGTCCCACCCGTCGGCCGCGAACCCGTGCATGCGCCCGGGGTCCACGGCATCCTCATGCATGCCCCGCCCCACCGGAATGCTCTGCTCGATCTTCGACCGCAGCCGGGACAGATCCCCCGGCAGATCGTTCGCCGTGAGTGACGTCCGCACCGCCGACATCCCGCAGCCGATGTCCACCCCGACCGCCGCGGGGCACACGGCCCCCCGCATGGCGATGACGGAGCCGACGGTCGCGCCCTTGCCGTAGTGGACGTCGGGCATGACGGCCAGGCCCTTGATCCACGGGAGGGTGGCGACGTTGCGGAGTTGCTGGAGGGCGCCCTCCTCGACCGTCGCGGGATCGGTCCACATGCGTATCGGGACCTTCGCGCCAGGCATCTCGACGTACGACATATCGTCCTCATTCCCCCGGAAACAAAACAGAAGTCTCAAGTCGCAAAACCAGCGCCAAGGTCGATGAAAAGGGACAACGGACCGGCGTCCACAGCTCTGCGTGCGATACACATTGTCTCCAGTGGCAGCCCCCGCGCGGCAAGCGAATAACCAGCGGGGACACTGGCACAGACACGTGCGGACACACCGTCGAGAGGAGCCTGACCGTGCAGCGGAAGGCGTACGTATCCGGCGTCGCCGCGCTCCTCGCGGCGCTCCTCGCCGGCTGCACGGGCAGCTCGGACGACGGCGGCACGACGGACGACTCCAACCCCGGCGACGCCGGTACGGCGACGGCGGCGGCGCAGCCCGGCAAGTACACCTCGCTCCCCGAACCGTGCGGCGCGGTCCGCCGCGGCACCCTCGACGCGATGCTGCCCGGCATCAAGCAGGTCGCGGACCCCGACCAGCGGGAGAAGGCCTACGCGGGCGAGGCGACGTTGACGTACAACACGGACCGCAAGGTCGGCTGCAACTGGAAGGTGCAGGGCGCGCAGGCCACCGACCATCTGCTCGTCGACTTCGAGCGCGTGGTGTCGTACGACAACGCGGTCAGCGACGACAACCAGGCCGAGCAGCTCTTCGCGACGAAGGAGACCGCGGCGGACCTCCCGGAGCCGACCGCCTCCGAGTCCACCGGGACCGTCGGGGCCGCAGGGTCCACCGGCGGCGAGGACACGGCGGCGCCCTCCGCCGACCCCAGCGCCTCCCCGTCCTCCCCGTCCTCCTCGGCGTCCACGTCTCCCTCTTCCTCCTCGACCTCCTCGCCCTCCGCGTCCGACACCGCCACCCCGATCGACCTCCAGCCCCGGGTCCTCAGCGATCTCGGCGACGAGGCGTTCCTCGACGACGAGCTGAGCAGCTCCGGTTCGACGGCCAAGCAGCGCACGGTGACTGTGGCGTTCCGCACGTCGAATGTGATCGTGACGATCGAGTACATGGAGCAGCCGACGACGGTGGGCATCGTCCCGGACAGCGAGGAAATGCAGGACAGGGCGAGGAAACTGGCCTCCCAGCTGGCCGACTCGCTGGCGGGCTGACACCCCTTCAGTGCGTGCCCGGTGCCTGCCGCGAAGGTCACAAAGCGAGAACACACAGCTCCTTCACCGCGTACCGTGGCCCCTCGGACCCGATCCGACCGCAGGAACCACGAGCGTCATGAGTGAAGGAACCATGCAGCGACGAGCCCAGCGAGACCAGCGTGACCAGCGAGCGAAGCGAGCCAAGCGCCTGAACCGCGTCCTTGTCAGCGCGGCCGCCGTCCCCGTGATGCTGGTGGCCGCCGGCTGCTCCTCCGACTCCGATTCCGGCTCCGCCGATGCCGCCACGCAGGGCGCCGGCAGTGAGGTGAGCACGTCCGCGAGCGCGTCTCCGACCGTGCAGGCGGCCGCGTACCGGACGCTGCCCGAGTCGTGCAAGGTGCTGCCGAAGAAGACCCTGGAAGACCTGGTGCCCGAGGCGAAGTCGGGCAAGGAGGGCAAGTCGAGCGACGCGTCGACGCGGGGCAGCTGCTCCTGGAGCAGCCTCGCCAACAACGGTGTGAAGGGCTCCCAGTTCCGCTGGCTGAACGTGTCGCTGCTGCGCTTCGAGTCGGACCAGACGCGTGGCGCGGGTGACAAGCTGGCGAAGGAGTACTACGCGTCGCAGGTCAAGGACGCCCAGGCGGTGTCGGGCGCGAAGAACGCGAAGTCGGAGCCGGTCGCCGGTACGGGCGACGAGGCGACGCTGGTGCGCTACGACCTGAAGAAGAAGGAAGGCGGCTTCAAGCAGCAGACGGTGGTGACGCGCGTGGAGAACGTCGTCGTGACCGTCGACTACAACGGTGCGGGCCTGGCCGGCGACAAGGCGCCGAGCTCCGACGATCTGACGAAGGCGGCGGAGAAGGCGGCCAAGGAGGCGGTGGCGGCGGTTTCGTCGGCGAACGGCAAGGGCGGCTCGGGCTCGGGCTCCGGTTCGGGTGCGGGCACGGCGAGCCCGACGCCGTCGAAGTCGGCGTCCAAGGAGCCGTCGGCGACCCCGTCGAAGTCCGCGAGTGCCTCCCCGTCCAAGTCAGCGGCGAAGAAGAGCTGACTGTCACACCTGGCGGTCAACTCCCTGCTCGGAGCGGCCGTTTGACGGAGCCCGGCCCCTTCCTGGGGCCGGGCTCCGCCCGTACCGACCACGCGTCCGGCGCACACATGTGCCACCCTGTTGCGCGCAACAGCACGCAAGGGGAGGGGAGTACGGGTGGCCGCGCCAATGCAGCTGACTCGGACGCACCGCGTTCTCATCGGCGTGGTCGTGGCCGGCGCCGTGATCATCGCCGGCATCGGCTTCGCCGGTTCGTACGCGGCGGTCCGCGAGCTGGCCCTCAAGAAGGGCTTCGGGAACTTCAGCTACGTCTTCCCGATCGGCATCGACGCGGGTATCTGCGTGCTGCTGGCTCTGGACCTGCTCCTGACGTGGATCCGCATCCCCTTCCCGCTGCTGCGCCAGACGGCGTGGCTGCTGACGGCGGCGACGATCGCGTTCAACGGCGCTGCGGCCTGGCCGGACCCGCTGGGCGTCGGCATGCACGCGGTGATCCCGGTCCTGTTCGTCGTCTCTGTCGAGGCGGCCCGGCACGCCATCGGCCGTATCGCCGACATCACGGCCGACAAGCACATGGAGGGCGTCCGCCTCACCCGCTGGCTCCTCTCGCCGCTCCCCACGTTCCTCCTCTGGCGCCGCATGAAGCTCTGGGAGCTCCGCTCCTACGAACAGGTCATCAAGCTCGAGCAGGAACGCCTCGTCTACCAGGCCCGCCTCCGCTCCCGCTTCGGCCGAGCGTGGAGGAGGAAGGCCCCGGTGGAGTCCCTGATGCCGCTGAGGCTGGCGCGGTACGGCGTCCCGCTGGCGGAAACGGCCCCATCGGGCTTGGCGGCGGCGGGCATAGAGCCGGCACTGATCCCGTCGGCGCCGCAGCAGGAGCTGCCGCCGGCTCGCGCGGCCGACGGCTCCGCCCCATCAGCCGCCCCAGCTGCGGGCAGCCGTGCCGCTGGGGCGCCACCCGTCCCACGGAGAGCGGCACCTCCCGGCGAGCAGCGTCCACAGCTGGTCAGCAACCCCGACGCGCAGCAAGCCGCCTACCAACCCGGACCTGAGCCGGAGCCCGGACCTGAGCAGAGCCCATGGTTCAAGGCCCCCGCCCAGAGCGAGTACCAGGGCGGCTACGACCCCTCGTACGTGCCCGACGAGCAGTACGAGCAGTGGTACGAGGAGCAGCAGTACCCGGATCCCCAGCAGTTCCAGGACTCGCAGCAGTTCCAGGACCCCCAGCAGTTCCAGGACCCGCAGCAGTTCCTGGGCCGCCAGCAGTTCCTGGGCCCCCAGCGGTACGAGGAGCCCCCGGCCCCCCAGTCCCCCTCCCCGGAGGACACCGGCAGCTTCCCCATCCCGGTCACCCGTGGCCGCACCCGCGAGCTGGGCGAAGGTGGCGGTACCGCGCCGGTCGAGCCGGACGAGGAGTCGTACTACCAGGTCTTCAAGCAGTCGATCAGCGGCAGCGGCTACCCGACCCCACGTGAGTTCATCGACAACGTGGAGGCCGAGTTCGGTATCACCCTCCCCGCGGAGGATGCGAAGCGCATGGTCAGCCGCTTCACCAACCGCCACAACGCGCAGTTGGAAGAAGACCACATCGCGTAGAAAAGGGGCCCTCCTGGTGGAGGGCCCCTTCTCAACCGTTGATCAGGCTCCGAGCAGTGCCCGCACCCTCTCCTGCCCCACAGCCAGCAGCAGCGTAGGCAGCCGCGGCCCGGTGTCGCGCCCCACCAGCAGGTGGTACAGCAGCGCGAAGAACGACCGCTGGGCGGTCTTGATCTCCGGCGGCAGCTCCTTGGGCGTGGCGTCCGCGGCGAACCCGGCCTGCACCTTGGGCACGCCGTACACAAGGTGCGTCAGCCCGTCGAGCGACCAGTGCGAGTCGAGCCCGTCGAGCAGCAGCCGCAGCGACTGCTGGGACGCCTCGTCGAGGGACTTCAGCAGCTCGGCGTCGGGCTCGTCGCGCACGATGGTGCGCTGGTCGGCGGGGACGTGCGTGTTGATCCACGCCTCGGCCTTGTCGTAGCGCGGCCGTGCCTCGTCCAGCGACCCGAGGGGGTTGTCGGGGTCGAGGTCGGACAGGATGCGCAGCGCCTGGTCCTGGTGCCCGGCGGTGATGTCGGCGACGGAGGCGAGCGTCCGGTACGGCAGCGGCCGCGGCGTGCGCGGCAGCTCATCGGCGGCGGTGCGCACCGCACGCGAGTGCGCGGCGACGTCGGCCGGCAGGGCGGAGCCGTCGGCGACCTTGCCGTCCAGCTTGTCCCACTCGTCGTAGAGCCGCTGGATCTCCTGGTCGAAGGCGATCTTGAAGGACTGGTTGGGCCTGCGGCGGGCGTACAGCCAGCGCAGCAGCTGGGGCTCCATGATCTTCAGCGCGTCCTCGGCGGTCGGCACACCGCCGCGCGAGGACGACATCTTCGCCATCCCCGAGATGCCGACGAACGCGTACATCGGCCCGATCGGCTGCTTCCCGCCGAAGATCCCGACGATCTGCCCGCCGACCTGGAAGCTCGACCCGGGGGACGAGTGGTCGACGCCGCTGGGCTCGAAGACGACGCCCTCGTAGGCCCAGCGCATGGGCCAGTCGACCTTCCAGACCAGCTTGCCGCGGTTGAACTCGTTCAGCCGGACGGTCTCGGAGAAACCGCACGCGGTGCAGGTGTACGTCAGCTCGGTGCTGTCGTCGTCGTAGGCGATGACGGTGGTCAGGTCCTTCTCGCAGTTGCCGCAGTAGGGCTTGTACGGGAAGTACCCGGCGGAGGAACTGCCGTCGTCCTCGTTCGCCGCGCCTGAGCCCTCGGCGGCTTCCAGCTCGGCCTCGTCGACCGGCTTCTGCTGCTGCTTCTTGGCGGGGGCCTTCTTGGTCCGGTACTGGTCGAGGATCGCGTCGATGTCGCCCCGGTGCCTCATGGCGTGCAGGATCTGCTCGCGGTACACGCCGGAGGTGTACTGCGCGGTCTGGCTGATCCCGTCGAACTCGACGCCCAGCTCGGCGAGCGACTCGATCATCGCGGCCTTGAAGTGCTCGGCCCAGTTGGGGTGGGCGGAGCCCTTGGGGGCCGGGACGGAGGTCAGGGGCTTGCCGATGTGCTCGTGCCAGGAGTCGTCGACCCCGGCGATGCCGGCGGGCACCTTGCGGTAGCGGTCGTAGTCGTCCCAGGAGATGAGGTGGCGGACCTGGTGGCCCCGGCGGCGGATCTCGTCGGCGACGAGGTGCGGGGTCATGACCTCGCGGAGGTTGCCCAGGTGGATGGGGCCGGAGGGCGAGAGGCCCGACGCGACGACGACGACCGGTTTGCCCGGGGTCCGACGCTCCGACTCCTCGATGACCTCATCCGCGAAACGGGAGACCCAGTCGGTGGTCTCGGTGCTCTGACCCACGATCGGCACGTCCTCTTTTACTGAAGGCTTGATGGTGGCCCCATTCTCCCAGACCGCATCGTGCCCGCGAAAACCGCTTTACCCCCCGTGGGATACTGGCTGTGTCTATCGATCCCCACGAGGAGAACGGCACCCACTCCTATGGCCTCGGTCACGTCCCTCAGCGACTCCGTCCAGCAGCAGCTCATCTCCGCGATCTCCGCCGCCCTGCCGGAGGCCTCCGCGGACCCGCTGCTGCGACGAAGCGACCGGGCCGACTTCCAGGCCAACGGCATCCTCGCGCTGGCCAAGAAGGCGAAGGCGAACCCGCGGGAGCTGGCGACCCAGGTGGTCTCCCATGTCGTCACCGGTGATCTGATCAAGGAGGTCGAGGTCTCCGGTCCCGGCTTCCTGAACATCACGATCGGCGACAGTGCGATCACGGAGACCCTCGCCGCGCGGTACGCGGACACGGACCGCCTCGGTGTGCCCCACCCGGAGCGGGCCGGTACGACGGTCATCGACTACGCCCAGCCGAACGTGGCGAAGGAGATGCACGTCGGCCACCTGCGTTCCGCGGTGATCGGCGACGCGCTGGTCCAGCTGATGGAGTTCGCGGGCGAGACCGTCGTGCGGCGGCATCACATCGGCGACTGGGGCACCCAGTTCGGCATGCTCATCCAGTATCTGGACGAGCACCCGCACGAGCTGGACCACAAGGCCGCCGAGGTGAGCGGTGAGGAGGCGATGTCGAACCTCGACCGCCTCTACAAGGCCGCGCGCAAGTTCTTCGACTCCGATGAGGAGTTCAAGACGCGGGCGCGTCGCCGGGTGGTGGACCTCCAGGCCGGTGAGCCGCACACGCTCGCCATGTGGCAGAAGTTCGTCGACGAGTCGAAGATCTACTTCTTCTCCGTCTTCGAGAAGCTGGACATGGAGGTCCGGGACCCGGACATCGTCGGTGAGTCGGGTTACAACGACATGCTGGACGAGACGTGCCGGCTGCTGGAGGAGTCGGGTGTCGCGGTCCGCTCGGAGGGCGCCCTGTGCGTGTTCTTCGACGACGTCAAGGGCCCGGACGGCAAGCCGGTCCCGCTGATCGTGAAGAAGTCGGACGGCGGCTACGGCTATGCGGCGACCGACCTGTCCGCGATCCGCGACCGTGTCTTCAACCTGAAGGCCGACACTCTTCTCTACGTCGTGGACGCCCGTCAGGCGCTGCACTTCCGGATGGTCTTCGAGACCGCCCGCCGGGCCGGCTGGCTGAACGACGACGTCACGGCCGTCCAGCTCGCCTTCGGCACCATCCTCGGCAAGGACGGCAAGCCGTTCAAGACCCGCGCGGGCGAGACGGTCAAGCTGGTCGACCTCCTCGACGAGGCGGTCGAGCGTGCCACGGCCGTGGTCGGGGAGAAGGCCGAGAAGGTGGGCCTGTCCGAGCGGGAGATCGAGGAGAACGGCCGGTACGTCGGCATCGGTGCCGTGAAGTACGCGGACCTGTCGACCTCCGCCGTGCGGGACTACAAGTTCGACCTGGACCAGATGGTCTCGCTGAGCGGCGACACGTCGGTGTACCTGCAGTACGCGTACGCCCGTATCCAGTCCATCCTGCGCAAGGCGGGCGAGGCCCGTCCGGCGGCCCACCCGGAGCTCGCGCTGGCCCCGGCGGAGCGGGCGCTGGGTCTGCATCTGGACCGGTTCGGCGAGACGGTCCTCGAGGCGGCGTCGGCGTACGAGCCGCACAAGCTGGCGGCGTACCTGTACCAGCTGGCGACGTTCCTGACGACCTTCTACGACCAGTGCCCGGTGCTGAAGGCGCAGACGCCGGAGCAGGTGGAGAACCGCCTGTTCCTCGTCGACCTGACGGCCCGCACCCTGCACCGGGGCATGGCCCTGCTGGGCATCAGGACGCCTGAGCGTCTCTGACACCCGGCAGGGACCGCTCAGGCCTTCTGGGTCTGGGCGGCCCACGCCCGCTCGAAGAGCACCGGTACCGGCATCATCGGCACGACCGCCGTATGGGCCGTGGACCGGTGCTCTTTCGCGTGTGGCAGCAGCTGGAACTTGGCCCGCTCGACCGGCAGGCGCGGCGCCTTGGTCTCCTGCCAGGCGCCGGGCAGGAACAGGGTGCGCCCGGCCCGCGCGCGGTCGGCGCGTCCGACCCGCCCGGACGCGGCGAGTTCGGTGTGCGCCGCCTTGAACCGGGCGTTTTTCCAGGCGGTCCACTGCCTGACGTTCCGGTCGGTCGGGTCGGGCAGGGCGAGCACCATCAGATACAGGGCCGCCGCATCGGCTCCGAGCCCGTAAGAGCGCCGGCACTCTTCGACAAGGTGCGGCACGCTCCGGCTCGGGTCCTGCTCCCACCCGCTGTCCCGTCCTTCCTCGGCGGCGAGATGTTCCCCGAGCGCCGCGAAGTCCGCGGAGAGCAGCGTCCGCAGATCGACGAGACCGGGCAGACCGTACGGCGCGGGCAGCCACTGGGAGGGCAGGACGGAGTCGAGGTACTCCTCCAGCCGGCACAGCACCGGATCGTCGGCCCCGGTGAGCAGGGCGGGGTCGACCCGTATGTGCCGCAGCCCCAGAAACTCCGGGGCGTCCTCCCAGGACACGGCCGGGTGGGCGTCCAGCCCGAGGGATTCGAGTGAAGCGGGCGCTCCCATCAGGTAGTTGCTCTGCACGGAGAACACGGTGAGCGGCCCGGCCCCGGCCTCGACCGCCGCCCGCATCCGCCCGATGGCAGCCCCGACAGCGGTCCGTCGCGGATCCCCCGCGGGCGTCCGGTAGGCCATCCAGAGGGCGGCCCGGACGAGGCCGAGCAGGTGAGGGGTGCCGGCGAGGGGGGAGAGGCGGGGGTGTGGTCGGCGGGGAGTTCGGCCGCGGGTCGGTGGGGGCCGGCCGCGCGGTTCCCCGCGCCCCTGGGTGGGCTGGGTGGGCTGGTGTCGGCGTCGGCCGGGTTGTTGCCTTCGGACAGTGCGGCGGTTCCGGAGGTCACGCGGCCGAGGAGGGCGGCGGTTCGCAGGGTGGGCCACCACAGGGCGTCGGGGCCTTTTAGGCTCGCCGCGGCGACCGCGTGCTCGCCCTTGGGCCGGGTGAACTCCTTGCCCGCGAGCGGCAGCAGGTCCGCCGGCACGGGCAGTGGCGTGCCGTGGCGGGTGCGCCACCATGCGGCGGCCCGCTCGATGTCGGGCCCGTCGGTCCACAGCCGCTCGGGATCGTCGGGCAGGAGCTGTTCGTACAGGCCGGCGAGGTCGTCGGCGGTCAGGAGAGCGGTCAGGCCCTCGGCCACCGCCTCGCGCTCCGCGCGCCGCAGCTTCCAGGTCACTTCCGCCCAGCCGTAGGACGGCAGGTTGGGGTTCGGTTCGTGCAGTTGGTGCGGGGCGCAGTCCACCTGGGCGGCGAGCAGGACGGTTGCCGGCGGGTGAGACGCCCAGGAGCTCGGCGAAACGCGCGGTGAGTTCCGGCCGGGCGGGCACCGGCCCGTGTTCGCGGCGGAGTTCGGCGAAGCGGGCGTACCAGGCGGCCGGGCGCGTGGGCCGCAGAAGCCGGGCGTCGACCTGTGCGGTTCCGCCCGCGGACAGTGCCCGGTGCGCGGCGAAGTCGCCCGTGGGCGCGTATTCGAGCAGGGTGCGCCCCTGCGGGTCCGCGCCCACCACGACGGCCGCCGAGGTGTCTGTCCGGAAGGCCCAGCCGCGATGCAGGCCCCGGTTGTCGGCCATCGGCGCCGTCCGGATGACGCGCCAGTGCCCCGCCTGCGCGTCGCCCTCGTACCCGGCGACGAAGGGCAGCCGCGCGTAGTCGGCGTAGGTCTGGGCGTCGGGGACCCAGCGGGGATACCGGACTCCGGCACCCCGGGCAGCTCGCCGCTCAGCCGGGCCAGGGTTCCACTCCGCTCCATCAACTGCCGCCACAGCCGGTTGAGTTCCTCGGAGTGACGCGGCCGGACCCGGAGCAGGCCCGCGCACACCGCACCCGGTTCCCGCCCGCACAGGAGCTCCAGGGCCCGCCCCTTGAGAACGTCGCCCCAGAACACGTCGTCGTACAGACTCAGCCGCCCGACCAGCTCGGCGTCCGCCAGCACGGTGGCCAACTCCTCCTCCGGGTCCAGCCCTCCCGCCTTGGCCACCCTGCGGACGTCCGCCGCCATCTGCGCGTACACCCCGCCCAGAGGGCCGCTGCCCGCGGCCCGCCGCACCACGGCCTCCCGGAAAGCCACCGCCCGCTCCGGCGTGCCCGCCCCCTTCGCGCTCAGCTCCTTGGCCCGCGCACGCAGAGCTGTACCGGACAAGGCCCCGGCCTCAGCGAACCGGGCATACCGCGCACCCAGCCACTCCTTACCGCTCGGCAGTGGCGTCGAGGAACAGCGGCATCAGCTCGGGCCGCGCCTTCTCCAGCTCCTTGAAGAACTGGTCCGTGCTCTTCTTGTAAAGCCCGGTCTCCCGCAGCCGCTCGGCCTCCTCCAGCACCACCTGCTCCTGCCCCGCAAACGCAGCCAAGCCCCGCTCGGGAAAGGGAATCTCAGCAAGAGCACCACCACCATCAACAACCCCGACCCCGAACCCCCCGACACACTCCCACTCGTAGAAGGCCATCACCCTGTCCCGGTACGGCGCGACGTCCTCCGCCATGACCCGCACAATCCGCCACCCGGTCACAGCGTGAACGTAAACGCGGGCGACAAGCCCACTCCCCTCCACCCCCTCTCCCCAACCACAACACCTTCCGCCTCCAGCACCTCCCCC
Organism: Streptomyces sp. NPDC002888; assembly: GCF_042888465.1. Lineage (NCBI taxonomy): Bacteria > Bacillati > Actinomycetota > Actinomycetes > Kitasatosporales > Streptomycetaceae > Streptomyces > Streptomyces sp. NPDC002888. The sequence continues at coordinate 213,497 of NZ_JBIAPU010000018.1, forward strand.
CACACGGGATCACTCTCACCGAGCTCAGCCGCGACACCGACCCCACCCTCGGCCCAAGCCCGGGCAAGCACCCGAGCCTCCTCCCGATGCGCCACCACCCCCTCCCGCAACCGCCGCATCCGCACAAGCTCCGGCCGCCCGACCAACACACCGGGCACCTGCTTCAGCTCCCGCCCGCGCGGATTCCGCCACACCCACCTCAGGTCCTCCCCCAGCTCCCCCGAGTACCCGTCCACCTCAACACGCCAAGCCACCAAGGCCGTCCCCCGTTCTCGATCACTCCCCGCAACTCTAGGCACGCCCACTGACAACGCCGGCAACGGTGAGCGGGGCGGCTGGGCCATCGTGACCAATCGGCAGATGTGTGCCACACCAGCCCCCTTCCCACCCGGCTCTTCGGCAGCGCGGGTGGCCCAGATCCCCCAATAACCGGGAAACCCGACGCGCGCCCCCACTGCCCACCCCACCCCACTGTCAGTCCCCACCCCTAAAGTCACCGCCATGGCGACTCTTCCCAACCCCCTGCCCAAGCTGGCGGCCGATCCGAGTGGGCGTGTGCTCGGGCTTCGACTCCCCCTCGGGCGACTGATCGACGCGACGGACGAGGGGCCGTGGCACGAGCCGTTGCTGTGGCATGCCGAGCAGTCCGTGTCTCCCGGCAACTGGACGGCGCTGGGTGTGCCGGCCGGCCGGGCCGGGCTGCTCCCCGTCCTTGTCGACGTCGGTGGCAGCCAGGGCGGCCCGCAGGATTGGGAGTTGATGCCGGACGAGGTGTCGTACCCGGGGGATCACGACGCCGAGGAGGTGCTCGCCGACCTCTGGGAGGAGTACGCGGCGCAGGACGACGAGTGGCCCGGCCTGATAGCCGGCCCCGCCCTCACCGCCGATCCGGACACACGCGCCGCCGAGGTCGCCGACTCCCTCGCCCAGGGCCGCTCCTGGTTCAAGGAACCGCATCTCGCCCTCGTCCCGGCCCGACGTTCCGCCGACATCCCCGCGGCCATCGGCTGGACCGGTCCCCTGAACTACGAGAACGACGTCGCCCGCCTGTGCGCGGTACTGCGCTCCTGGGAGGACCGCTTCGGCATACGGGTCGTGGCCCTCGGCTTCGACCGCCTGGTCGTCTCCGTGGCCGCTCCCCCTTCCTCCCTCGCCGAGGCGGAGGCGGTGGCCGCGGAACACTTCGCGTTCTGCCCGGACAACGTCCTGCATCACAGCGACGGCACCCTGGGCACGTACGCCCGCCAACTCCTCGACGAGCGCACCTGGACCTTCTGGTGGGACTGACCCCCGCGCCCCGCACCGGCTACCGCAGCCCCTTCCCCAACCTCCGCAGCCCCTCCCCGATCTCCTGCGGCGTCTGCGTCACGAAGCACAACCGCAGCGTGGAACGGTCGGGCACCCCGGCATAGAAGGGAGCGCCGGGCACGTAGGCCACATCGTGCCGTACGACCTCCGCAAGCAGGGCGGTCGTGTCGTACGTCTCCGGGAGCCGGGCCCAGAGGAACATGCCGCCCTCGGGGCGCTGCCAGGTCGAGCCCGCCGGGAGCGCCTCCGCGAGCCCGGCGAGCATCGCGTCCCGCCGTTCGCGGTACACGCCGGCCACGCGGGCCACGTGTGCGTCGAGGTCGCCCGCGGACAGGTACTGTGCCGCGGCCAGCTGGTTGAGGGTCGGCGTGTGCAGGTCGGCCGCCTGCTTGGCGACCACGCAGGCCCTGCGCAGTTCCGCCGGCGCGCGCAGCCAGCCGAGGCGCAGGCCGGGTGCCATGACCTTGGAGAAGGAGCCGAGGAGGACGGTGCGGTCGCGGGCGTCGTCGTAGGAGCCGATCCACGGCACCCGTTCGCCGTCGTAGCGCAGCTCGCCGTAGGGGTCGTCCTCGACGATCCACAGGCCGTGCCGCGCGGCGACGGAGGCGACGGCGGCCCGGCGTTCGGTCGGCATGGTGCGGCCGGTGGGGTTCTGGAACGTCGGCACGGTGTAGAGCAGTTTGGGCCGCTCCCGCTCCACCGCCGCCGCCAGCGCCTCCGGGTCGGCCCCGTCGGCGTCCGTGGGCACCGCGACCACGCGCGCGCCCGCGAGGCCGAAGACCTGGAGTGCGGCCAGGTAGCAGGGGTCTTCGACGAGGACGGTGTCGCCGGGGTCGAGGAGGGCGGCCGCGAGGAGGGAGAGCGCCTGTTGGGACCCGGTGGTGACGAGGAGGTCGTCGGCGGTGGTCGGCAGCCCGCGTGCGGTGATCCGCTGCGCGAGCCGCTCCCGCAGCCCCGGCTCGCCCTCGGTCGTGGAGTACTGCAGTGCCCGCTCCGGTGTCCGTTCGAGCACCCCGCGGAACGCGGCGGCGATGCCCTGCCGGTCGAACAGTTCCGGCGCGGGCAGCCCACCGGCGAAGTTGATCACCTCGGGGCGTGCGGTGACCGCGAGGATGTCCCGTACGGGTGAGCCGCCGATGGCCCGGGTCCGTGCGGCGAGCGGCGGGAGGGAAGCGGTCGGTGGCGTGGGTGCGACGGTCATGTCACGGCTCCTTCGGCGGCGGGTACCTCGCGTGCTCGCAGCCTAGAGAAGTACGTGCTGCCTACAAGAACATTTCCGCGATCCGGACCCCGGCCACAGACGGCATGAGACCCCGCCCTCACCCCTTGCGGCCACTCGCCCCGTACACATTGATGTCCGCGTCCGTGACATCGCTGATGTCGTGGTAGCGCACCTTCTCGATGTCGTCGAGGCCCTCCAGGTAGGCGGCGCCCGGCTGTTCCGGCACGGGCGCCGCGTCGTCGGGCCGCCAGTGGTGCGCCGGGACGACGCCGGGCTGGGCCAACTCGACGCCGGCCTCGGTGAAGAAGCGCTCGACCTCGGCCTTCGACCGCAGCACGAAGGTGAATCCGCGCTCCGTGTACGTGCGTTGCACCGCCCTGATGTTCTCCGGGTTGAGGTCCTCGGTGAGGTGGCTGAGGACGAGCCGGCTGCCGGAGGGCAGGGCGTCCACGAGCTCGCGCAGGATCGGATACGCCTCCTCGTCCTCGACGAAGTGCAGGATCGCCACCAGGCACAGGGCGACCGGCTGGTCGAAGTCGAGGGTCTTGGCGGCCTGTTCGAGGATCTGCGCCGGGTTCTTCAGGTCGGCGTCGATGTAGTCGGTGCGGCCCTCGGGGCCCGACGTGAGCAGGGCGCGCGCGTGCGCGAGCACCACCGGGTCGTTGTCGACGTAGACGACCCGGGAGTCGGGGAGGATCCGCTGGGCGATCTGGTGGACGTTCTCCGCGGTGGGCAGGCCGGTGCCGATGTCGAGGAACTGGCGGATGCCGTCCTCCTTCGCGAGCGTGGTCACCGCGCGCCGCATGAAGTCGCGGTTGTGCCGTACGTCGAGGTAGCCGCGCGGGTTGGCGGCGAGCGCCGCGGCGGCCGCGGCACGGTCCACCGGGTAGTTGTCCTTGCCACCGAGGAAGACGTCGTAGACGCGGGCCGGGTGCGCCTTGGTGGTGTCGATCCTCCTTCTCAGCTCGGCGGGGTCCTGGCTGAGGGCATCACCGGACATGGGCGTCTCCCTGGAAGGTCGGTCATCCAACTGACAACCGATACGGCGGTCAACAACCTAACTCCCGGGGCCACTTGATCGTGCCCTACCCACAACAACCCACAACAACCCGACAGCAGCCCACAACAACCACTGCCCGAGTCGCTTCCGCCGTCCCGTCCCGCGTCCCGGGATGACCCGGTTTCCGCAGTTCAAAGGGGTGAGACCGAGCCCGGCGTCCCGAATACCGCCAGGAGCGTGGCCTCCGAACCACCGAACGGCCCAAGCTGTGATCGTCCCACCGCTCTCGTCCGGAAGGCCGTCATGCCCGCACGCCGCGCCGCCAGCACCCGTCTGCTCGCCGCCACCCTGACCGCCCTCGCCGCGCTCGCCCTCACGGGGTGCCGGGACGGCGAGGGCCTGCGCGACGAGGGACCGTCGAAGGCCGGGCTGCCCACGTCGTCCGCCGCCTACGAGGTCCCGGCCGGAAAGCCCGGACCTACAGAGCGAGATCCCGGCCAAAAAGCCCGGACCTACTGAGCAAAGAGCATCCGGAGCCTACTGAGCGGCCAGCATCCGGGCCGCCTCCACGGCCCAGTACGTCAGGATGTTCTGCGCGCCGGCCCGCTTGATGCCGGTCAGCGTCTCCAGGATCGCCCGGTCCCGGTCGATCCAGCCCTTCTCGGCGGCGGCCTCGATCATCGAGTACTCGCCGGAGATCTGGTAGGCGGCGACCGGCACGTCCACGGAGTCGGCGACGCGCGCGAGGATGTCGAGGTAGGGACCGGCCGGCTTGACCATCACCATGTCGGCACCCTCCTCCAGGTCGAGCGCCAGCTCGCGCAGGGACTCCCGCACGTTGGCCGGGTCCTGCTGGTACGTCTTGCGGTCGCCCTTCAGGGACGAGCCGACGGCCTCCCGGAAGGGCCCGTAGAAGGCGGAGGCGTACTTGGCGGTGTAGGCGAGGATCGCGACGTCCTCGCGGCCGATCTGGTCGAGGGCGTCCCGGACCACACCGATCTGCCCGTCCATCATTCCGCTGGGCCCGACGACGTGCGCGCCGGCGTCCGCCTGGACCTGCGCCATCTCGGCGTACCGCTCAAGGGTCGCGTCGTTGTCCACGCGCCCCTCGGCGTCCAGGACCCCGCAGTGTCCGTGGTCGATGGTCTCGTCCAGGCACAGGTCGGACATGACGAGCAGGTCGTCGCCGACCTCGGCGCGCACGTCGCGCAGGGCCACCTGGAGAATGCCGTCCGGGTCGGTCCCGGGCGTCCCCAGGGCGTCCTTCTTCGACTCCTCCGGCACCCCGAACAGCATGATCCCGGAGATCCCGGCCTCCACCGCCTCCAGCGCGGCCTTCTTCAGGCTGTCGCGGGTGTGCTGCACGACGCCGGGCATGGCGTTGATCGGCACCGGCTCGCTCACGCCCTCCCGCACGAACGCGGGCAGGATGAAGTCGGCGGGGTGCAGGCGGGTCTCGGCGACCATGCGCCGCATGACGGGGGTGGTGCGCAGCCGACGGGGACGCGTACCGGGGAAGGATCCGTACTTCGTCATGCACCTACGCTACGCCCGCCCGCCCCCCGCCTTTACCGACTGCCCGTCGGGGACCGGACCGCCCCACGCCGGGGCTCCGCGACATGCGCCGCACACCCCCCAGGTCCATGCTGGACATACAGCCCGACGAAAACCCAGGGCCCGGGCACAGCTCCCAGGGCCCCAAGAACTTACGGCCCGCCGCCGTATCTCCGTAGCCCCCAACGGAGCACGCGATGACCGCGACCCATCACACCCCGTCCGACCTGTTCGCGCTGTCCGGCGTCCGCGGCCCGGTTCTGCGCCCCGGAGATGACGGCTACGTCGCCGAAGTGACCGGCTTCAACCTTGCGGCTGCGCACACCCCGGACATCGTCGTCGGCGCGACCTGCGCCGACGACATCGTGGGCGCGCTGCGCTGGGCCACCGCCACCGGCACCCCCGTCGCCGTCCAGGCCACCGGTCACGGCGCGAACTACCCCATCGACCGTGGTCTGCTGATCACCACCGCCCGCATGACGGACGTACGGATCGATCCGCGCGAGCGCACCGCGACGGTGGCCGCCGGCGCGAAGTGGAGCCATGTCCTGAAGGCGGCCGCCCCCCACGGCCTTGCCGCGCTCTGCGGCACGTCCACGGACGCGGGCGTGGTCGGCTACACGCTGGGCGGCGGGCTTCCGGTGCTCGGCCGGGCGTACGGCTACGCGACGGACCTGGTCCGCTCCCTGCGGCTCGTCACGCCCGACGGCACGCTGCACGAGGTCGACGCGGGCCACGATCGCGACCTGTTCTGGGCGCTGCGCGGCGGCAAGGGCAACGTGGGCGTGGTGACGGAGATGACGTTCGACCTGCTTCCGCTGCCGCGCATCCTCGGCGGTGGCATCTACTGCGCCGGCAAGCACGCGGAGGCGCTGCTGCGCACGTGGGCGAACTGGACCCCGACGCTGCCCGTCGAAATGTGCTCGGCGTTCTCACTCCTGCGTCTGCCACCGTTGCCGGCGATTCCGGAGCCCCTGCGCGGTGGCTTCTGGGCCCGCGTGGCGGTGGCCTGGACCGGTGACGTGGCGGAGGGTGAGGCACGGCTGGCCCCGATCCGCGAGGCGGCGCCGGTCACGGTAGACACGGTGAAGGAGATGGAGTACGCGGCCGTGGACCGCATCTACCTGGAGCCGCAGGACCCCCTGCCCGCGAGGGAGTCGTGCACGCTCCTGCGCGATCTGACTCCCGACGCGGTGGACACGTTCCTGTCCGAGGCCGGCCCGGCCATGACGGACTACCCCCTGCTCGTGGTGGAACTGCGCCACATGGGCGGCGAACTCGCCCGCCCCGCCCACGTCGAGGACGCGATCTGCGCCCGCGACGCCAGCTACTTCCTGGAAACGGTCGGCGTCCTCTTCTCCCCGGAAGCGGCCGTCGCCGTCGAGGAGGCCACACGCTCCCTCCACCGGGCGATGTCCCCCCACAGCACCGGCCTCACCATGGTCAACATCCACGGCACCCCCGGCGACGAACGCGACCGGGCCCGGGCATGGACCCCCGAGGTCTACGCCCGCCTGGGCCGCACGAAGACGACGTACGACCCAAGCAATCTGCTGCGCTACGGCCACACGGTGACATCCGCTTGAGGACCTGTCCTGTTGAGGACCTGTCCTGGCTGCGGACCGCGTCAGCCGACGGCGCCTACGTGGTGCGCCTGCGCCGAGCCCCCGGCCTGCGCTCACTCGGCCGGGTGACCGGATCCCCGGCGTCGAGCGCCGCGGCCCGACGCCTCAGCCCGAAGTCCGCCAACGCCTCGGCCAGCTTGTGCACGGACGGTTCCGGAGCCATCACGTCCACCCGGAGCCCGTGCTCCTCGGCGGTCTTCGCGGTGGCCGGCCCGATACAGGCGATCACGGTGACGTTGTGCGGCTTGCCGGCGATACCCACCAGGTTGCGCACCGTGCTCGACGAGGTGAACAGCACCGCGTCGAACCCACCCCCCTTGATCGCCTCCCGGGTCTCGGCCGGCGGCGGCGACGCCCGCACGGTCCGGTAGGCCGTGACGTCGTCGACCTCCCAGCCCAGCTCGATGAGACCCGCCACCAGCGTCTCCGTGGCGATGTCGGCCCGCGGCAGGAAGACCCGGTCGATCGGGTCGAACACGGGGTCGTAGGGAGGCCAGTCCTCGAGCAACCCCGCCGCCGACTGCTCCCCACTGGGCACCAGGTCCGGCTTCACACCGAACGCGATCAGTGCCTTGGCGGTCTGCTCCCCGACCGCCGCGACCTTGATCCCCGCGAAGGCGCGCGCGTCGAGCCCGTACTCCTCGAACTTCTCCCGCACGGCCTTGACGGCGTTCACCGAGGTGAAGGCGATCCACTCGTAGCGGCCCGTGACGAGGCCCTTGACCGCGCGCTCCATCTGCTGGGGCGTGCGCGGCGGCTCGACGGCGATCGTCGGGACCTCGTGCGGCACGGCACCGTAGGACCGCAGCTGGTCGGAGAGCGACGCCGACTGCTCCTTCGTGCGCGGCACGAGTACCTTCCAGCCGAACAGCGGCTTGGACTCGAACCATGCCAGCTGGTCGCGCTGGGCGGGGGCGGAACGCTCGCCGACCACGGCTATCACCGGCCGGCCGCCCTCGGGCGACGGCAGCACCTTCGCCTGCTTCAGCGTCTGCGCGATGGTGCTCAGGGTCGCGGTCCAGGTCCGCTGCCGTGTGGTCGTACCGGCGACGGTCACCGTCATCGGGGTGTCGGGCTTGCGGCCCGCGGCCACCAGCTCGCCCGCCGCGGCGGCCACGGAGTCGAGCGTCGTGGAGACGACGACGGTCCCGTCCGACGCGCCGACCTCGGTCCAGCACCGGTCGGAGGCGGTACGGGCGTCCACGAACCGCACGTCCGTGCCCTGCGCGTCCCGCAGCGGGACACCGGCGTACGCGGGCACGCCGACGGCCGCGGCGACACCGGGTACGACCTCGAAGGGCACGCCCGCGGCAGCGCAGGCGAGCATCTCCTCGGCGGCGTACGTGTCGAGTCCCGGGTCCCCGGACACCGCACGGACGACCCGCCTGCCGCCCCGCGCGGCCTCCATGACAAGATGTGCGGCATCCCGCACCACGGGGATCGGAACGGTCGTTGACGAGCCGTCAACAACCGTCAGCTGAGGCGCGCCTGTGCCCGGGACCGGGTCCGAGGACGGATCCGCCTCCGTGTCGACCACGGAGACGCCCGGCCTGGCATGGACGCGTACGACGTCGAGCACCTCGTGCTCGGCGACGAGGACGTCCGCGTTGGCCAGTGCCTCCACGGCACGCAGAGTCAGTAGTCCCGGATCCCCGGGTCCGGCACCGAGGAAGGTGACGTGCCCGTGTTCCGGACCGGCGGGAAGGGTGGTGGGGCTCAATGTGCTCGCTCCCCCATCAGACCGGCCGCGCCCGCGGTAAGCATCTCGGTGGCGAGTTCGCGACCGAGCGCCAGCGCTTGGTCGTGCGTCTCGGGCACGGGACCGGTGGTGGACAGCTGCACCATGCGGGTGCCGTCGGTCGTGCCGACGACGCCGCGCAGGCGCATTTCCTTGACAAACTGCCCGTCGGCCAGCAGGTCGGCCAGCGCGCCCACAGGGGCGCTGCAACCGGCCTCCAGGGCGGCGAGCAGTGACCGCTCGGCGGTCACGGCGGCCCGTGTGAACGGGTCGTCGAGCTCGGCGAGCGCGGCGATCAGGTCCGCGTTGTCGGCGGCGCATTCGATCGCGAGGGCCCCCTGGCCGGGGGCGGGCAAAACGGTGTCGACCGACAGGAAGTCGGTCACTTCATCACTGCGGCCGATCCGGTTCAGTCCGGCGGCGGCGAGCACGACCGCGTCGAGCTCACCGTCCCGCACGAAACCGATCCGGGTGTCGACGTTCCCCCGGATCGGAACCGTCTCGATGTCCAGTCCGTGGCTGCGCGCGTACGCGTTCAGCTGCGCCATGCGACGCGGCGCACCGGTGCCGATGCGGGCCCCGCGGGGGAGGTCCGTGAACTTGAGGGCGTCCCGGGCGACGATGACGTCGCGCGGGTCCTCGCGCACGGGGACGGCCGCCAGGACCAGTTCCTCGGGCTGCGTGGTCGGCAGGTCCTTCAGCGAGTGCACCGCGAAGTCGATCTCGCCGCGCAGCAGCGCGTCGCGCAGTGCGGTCACGAAGACGCCGGTGCCGCCGATCTGTGCGAGGTGCTCGCGGGAGGTGTCGCCGTAGGTGGTGATCTCGACGAGTTCGACGGGCCGTCCGGTCACCCGGCTCACGGCGTCCGCCACCTGCCCGGACTGGGCCATGGCGAGCTTGCTCCGCCTGGTCCCGAGCCTCAGCACGCCTATTTCGTCTGGTCGCCCACGGGGCGCACGTGGGGTACTCATGCTGACCCTCGGTTCTTCTCGGTGCTGTCCTCGGCCCGGGACACGGCGGCGACCGTCTCCTGATCGAGGTCGAACAGGGTGCGCAGCGCGTCCGCGTACCCGGCGCCGCCAGGTTCGGCAGCAAGTTGCTTGACCCGTACGGTCGGCGCGTGCAGCAGCTTGTCGACGACGCGCCGCACGGTCTGTGTGATCTCCGCGCGGTGCTTGTCGTCGAGGCCGGGCAGCCGCCCCTCCAGTCGGGCGATCTCGCCTGCGACGACGTCGGCCGCCATGGTGCGCAGGGCGACCACGGTGGGCGTGATGTGCGCCGCCCGCTGCGCCGCCCCGAAGGCCGCGACCTCGTCGGAGACGATACGCCGGACCTGGTCCACGTCGGCAGCCATCGGAGCGTCCGCGGAGGCCTCGGCGAGGGACTCGATGTCGACCAGGCGCACTCCGGCCAGCCGGTGCGCGGCCGCGTCGATGTCGCGGGGCATGGCGAGGTCGAGGAGGAAGAGGACCGGCTCGGGGCGCGGGGCCTGGACGACCGCCTCGGGCCTGCGGCGCTCGGGGATGCGGCCGACGGTGGCCGCGGTCGCGGCGAGCGCGGTGATCAGCTCGGCGTCGGCCTCGGGGCTGCGGCGGGCGGCCTCCCGGCGGTCGACGCCGGCACCGGCGACCCACGCGGCGTGCTGCTCCAGGGTCGCCGCGTCCATGCCGGCCACGGCGGCCTCGCCCATCACGGAGAAGCCGGGCTGCACGGCGGCGAGGTCGAGCGGGCAGTTCTCGTCGGCGCCGACGGTGGCGGGCGGCAGCGGGGTGTCCCGTACGTCCGTGCGGGGGGAGGTCGTACGACGGTCGTCGCCGATCTCGGCGACGGGCTCGCCGGTGCGGCCCTCGACCGCCTCCGCGACCGCGCCGGCCGTCAGGACGAGTCCCGTCGCGCCGGTACAGGAGACGGCGATGTCGGCACGTGTCAGCTCGACCGGCACCGACTCGATCGGTACCGCGCGGGCCAGCACGTCCGTGTCGTCCCCCTCGGTCAGTATCTGGGCGAGGCGCTCGGCGCGGTCCGGGGTGCGGTTGGCGACGACGATCTCGGCGACCCCGGCGCGCGCGAGGGTCGCGGCGGCCAGGGAGGACATGGAGCCGGCGCCGATGACGAGGGCCTTCTTGCCGTGGGCCCAGCCCTGCACGTCCGCGCCCGCGGCCAGTTGCTCCAGGCCGAAGGTGACCAGGGACTGGCCGGCCCGGTCGATGCCGGTCTCGGAGTGGGCGCGCTTGCCGACCCGCAGGGCCTGCTGGAACAGGTCGTTCAGCAGGCGTCCGGCGCTGTGCAGCTCCTGGGCGCGGGCGAGGGAGTCCTTTATCTGGCCGAGGATCTGGCCCTCGCCGACGACCATGGAGTCCAGTCCGCAGGCCACCGAGAACAGATGGTGGACGGCCCGGTCCTCGTAGTGCACGTAGAGGTAGGGAGTGAGTTCCTCCAGGCCGACCCCGCTGTGCTGGGCGAGCAGCGTGGACAGCTCGGCGACACCGGCGTGGAACTTGTCCACGTCGGCGTAGAGCTCGATGCGGTTGCAGGTGGCCAGCAGCGCGGCCTCGGTGGCCGGTTCGGCGGCGACCGTGTCCTGGAGCAACTTGAGCTGGGCGTCCGTGGACAGGGAGGCCCGTTCCAGGACGCTGACGGGTGCGCTGCGGTGGCTCAGTCCCACGACGAGGAGACTCATGCCGGCATCACGGCGGGGACGTCCCCGTCGGGTCCCTTGTCGGCGGACTCCTTGCGTACGGCGGCCACGGGGCCGGCACCGTCGGTCGACGCGGCCTCCTCGCCGGCCTTGCGCTGCTCGTGGAAGGCGAGGATCTGCAGCTCGATGGAGAGGTCGACCTTGCGCACGTCGACGCCGTCCGGGACGGTCAGCACGGTCGGCGCGAAGTTCAGGATGGAGGTGACCCCGGCGGCCACGAGCCGGTCGCAGACCTGCTGGGCGGCACCGGCGGGGGTCGCGATCACGCCGATCGAGACGCCGTTGTCCTGGATGATCTTCTCCAGGTCGTCGGTGTGCTGCACGGGGATCCCGGCGACGGGCTTGCCGGCCATCGCGGGGTCGGCGTCGATGAGGGCTGCGACCCTGAAGCCGCGGGAGGCGAACCCGCCGTAGTTGGCGAGGGCGGCGCCGAGGTTGCCTATACCGACGATGACGACCGGCCAGTCCTGGGTGAGGCCCAGCTCGCGGGAGATCTGGTAGACGAGGTACTCGACGTCGTAGCCGACACCGCGCGTGCCGTAGGAGCCCAGGTAGGAGAAGTCCTTGCGCAGCTTCGCGGAGTTGACCCCCGCGGCGGCCGCGAGCTCCTCGGAGGAGACCGTGGGTACCGAGCGCTCCGACAGTGCGGTCAGGGCGCGGAGGTACAGCGGAAGCCTGGCGACGGTGGCCTCGGGAATCCCTCGGCTACGGGTCGCCGGTCGGTGAGTTCGGCCAGTTGCCACGGTGCTCCTGCGGGTAGAGCGGGGCTGTAGGCGGTCAGATGTGCCAGGACCGCCCCGTCGAATGCAGGCTATGTCTTTGTGAACGCGTGCACAAAGATGGTGTCCGATTTGCCCGGCCAAAGTGACCGGGGTCACGCGCCCCCGGCGCACTTGTATGGAACCGGCGCACAGACGCCATCGTTCCTCTTCTCCTGGGGGCAAAACCGCACACTCTCCTCACGAATCCCGCCCCCCGAGACCAAGCCGCCATCGATCCTAAGCGACCTTGGGGACCAGTTGGACTAGTCGGTCAGTGCCTTCCTGAGGCGTTCCTCGTTCACGCGCCAGAAGGTGTGCTGCTTGCCGTCGACCAGTACGACGGGGATCTGCTCCCAGTACTGGTCGTGGAGTTGGGCGTCCTGAGTGATGTCCTTCCGCTCCCAGGCGACCCCGAGATCACCGCACACCTTCTCGACCACGGTCTGTGCGTCATCACACAGATGACAACCGGGCTTCCGAATGAGGGTGACGAGGCGCTCCCTGGGGGCGCTACGACGAAAGAGGGGACTCATGCCGCCATTCTCGCGCTTCCTTAACGGCCAAGTCGCGGAGAGTTCACAGGCTTCGAACCTCTCGACTCCGGAACCACCGAACAAACTGGCTATGCTCACGCTCATGGCCGCTCTCGGATGGCTCACTCCCCGTAGGCGCTCCGCCACGGCGCGGAGCGTGTTGGCTGGCGAAGCCTCGGCGGAGGCCGCCCGCAAGTCCTCGCAGGACGCCCAGGACGTCGGCCCGGACCGCGCCGACCAGGAGCCGGAGTTCCCGGTCCTCGGCGACGACCGGGCCGCCGCCTTCTTCGACCTGGACAACACCGTGATGCAGGGCGCCGCCCTGTTCCACTTCGGCCGGGGCCTGTACAAGCGGAAGTTCTTCGAGACCCGCGACCTCGTGAAGTTCGCCTGGCAGCAGGCCTGGTTCCGGCTGGCCGGGATCGAGGACCCCGAGCACATGCAGGACGCCCGCGACTCGGCGCTGTCGATCGTGAAGGGCCACCGCGTCTCCGAGCTGCAGTCGATCGGCGAGGAGATCTACGACGAGTACATGGCCGAGCGCATCTGGCCCGGCACCCGCGCGCTGGCCCAGGCACACCTGGACGCGGGCCAGAAGGTGTGGCTGGTCACAGCGGCACCCGTGGAGATCGCCCAGGTGATCGCCCGCCGCCTGGGCCTGACCGGCGCGCTGGGCACGGTCGCCGAGTCGGTGGACGGCGTCTACACGGGCAAGCTGGTCGGCGAGCCGCTGCACGGCCCGGCGAAGGCGGAGGCGGTGCGCGCCCTGGCGGCGGCGGAGGGCCTGGACCTCTCCCGCTGCGCGGCCTACAGCGACTCCCACAACGACATCCCGATGCTGTCGCTGGTGGGCCACCCCTACGCGATCAACCCGGACACCAAGCTGCGCAGGCACGCCCGCGAACTGGACTGGCGCCTAAGGGACTACCGCACCGGCCGCAAGGCCGCGAAGGTCGGCATCCCGGCGGCGGCGGGCGTCGGCGCGGTGGCCGGCGGCACGGCCGCGGCGATCGCGCTGCACCGCCGACGCCGGTAACAATTCCAACGGGTGTACCCCCGCACCGCGCTGTCCAGCCCTCTTGTCCGGACACCGCCACAACACGCCCCGGACCCACCCGGATTCCGATCCTTTCCGATCAACAACCGATCACTCTCCGGTGCTCGATCGGGCGGCAATCGGTTACAGAAGCGACGTAATCGATGATTTGAGCAACTGGGTGTAGCAGGGCCTGCACGAAGCGTTATTCTCCTCAGACGCAAACCGGTACCTCTCCGTCGCTACGACGGGTGAATGGTTCCGCACTGCACGTGATGCAAGCTCTGCCTCTGGGAGTCCCGTGTACCCACACGTCGGGGTTGACGCCTCGGGCCTGGCTACGCTGCGCGCAACGGTCGCTACGGTCCAAGGCCTGTTGCGCGGATTCGTCCCCACCGCGTACGCCGCCCCCGCCTTCGCCACCGCCGCGCCCGTCGGCCCGTGCTACGCACTCGCCGACGGCATCGAACAGGTGCCCGCACGCAGCGCCGTCGGTGAGGGGCGGCGGTCGGGTGACGGGCGGGCGGGCGGCAGACGAGGGCGCTCCACCGGCGCGGCCACCGCCCGCCGACCGGCCGCCGACAGCGACAGCGCCCGCATGATGGACCTCGTGGAGCGCGCCCAGGCCGGCGAGGCCGACGCCTTCGGCCGGCTCTACGACCAGTACAGCGACACCGTCTACCGCTACATCTACTACCGCGTGGGCGGCAAGGCGACCGCCGAGGACCTCACCAGTGAGACGTTCCTGCGCGCCCTGCGCCGCATCGGCACGTTCACCTGGCAGGGCCGCGACTTCGGCGCCTGGCTCGTCACCATCGCCCGCAACCTCGTCGCCGACCACTTCAAGTCGAGCCGCTTCCGCCTCGAGGTGACCACCGGCGAGATGCTCGACGCCAACGAGGTCGAGCGCTCCCCCGAGGACTCCGTCCTGGAGTCCCTCTCCAACGCCGCCCTCCTCGACGCCGTACGGCGGCTCAACCCTCAGCAGCAGGAGTGTGTGACGCTCCGCTTCCTCCAGGGCCTCTCTGTCGCCGAGACCGCCCGCGTGATGGGCAAGAACGAGGGCGCCATCAAGACCCTCCAGTACCGGGCCGTGCGCACCCTCGCCCGGCTCCTGCCGGACGACGCCCGCTGACGAGGCACGCTCCGCGGTCTCCAACTCACCCTCGGTGAAAGTGGGTTGGATTCGCGGTCGGATCATCCGGCGTCCGTAACCCAAGTGCCAAGCCGCTCGTTGTGCGGGATGCAGGCTCCCTGTGGTCACTCCCTGACCGACTTCAATCACTCATTCGTGTGGTTGTGTCCAGGGCGTGCAACCCTCAGGACCCCCTGGGGAGTCGACCGTCATGACGAGAGGAGGTGCCGCCAGTGATCGCGAACGTATCGGCGCACCGGCGGGCCAACGCCTTCGCCCAGGCCCTGGAGGAGCAGTCCGACCGGGACACGGCGGCCGCGCAGCCCGAGGCATCGGCACCGGCACCGGCCGCCGCCGAACAGACCGAGCAGGGCCGCCTGTTGGCCCTCGCCACCGGTCTCGGCGAGCTGCCCAAGCCGGAGCTCGACCCCGAGGTCAAGGTCGTTCAGCGAGCCCAGCTCGTGGCCGCGTTCGAGGCCATGCTGCAGGAGGGCACCGCGCGGGGCGAGGCGGCAGATCCTTCGGTCCCCAGGCAAAAGGGGAGCGAAGCGACTTCCGCAGAGGGGCGGTGGCGGGAGACGGGCGGGCGCGCACACCGCTCCCGTGGTGCGCACCGGGCGACCGGACTGGGCAAGCTGCGGCCACGCACGCGGCTGGCCAAGGGGCTCACCGCGGGCGGGCTCACCGTCGGAGTCGCCGCGGGCGCCTTCGGCGGAGTCGCGGCCGCGAGCTCGGACGCGCTGCCCGGCGACTCGCTCTACGGCCTCAAGCGCGGCATCGAGGACTTCAAACTCCAGTACCTGGCCGAGGACGACGGCGAACGGGGCGAGGTCTACCTCGACCAGGCCTCGACCCGGCTGAGCGAGGCCCGCCGGCTCATGGAGCGCGACCGCGGCGGCCGGCTCGACCACGAGTCCCTCGGCGAGATCCGCCGTGCCCTGTCCGGCATGCGGCACGACGCATCCGAGGGCCACCGGCTGCTGCACGAGGCGTACGAGCGCGACCCCGACTCCCTGGGCCCCATCCAGGCCCTCTCCGCCTTCTCCCGCTCGCACCGCGAGGCGTGGGGCGCGCTGCGCGAGAGGCTGCCCGTGCAGCTCGGGGACGTCGGTGACCAGGTGTCGTCGGTGTTCGACGCCATAGACGAAGAGGTCGCCCCGCTGCAGTCCCTGCTCCCGCAGCCCCCGGCCCGTCCCGGCGGCACCAGCAGGCGCCAGGGCTCCGAGTCCGCCTCCACCGGTCCCTCGGACAACGGCCGGCCGGCCGCCCCCAGCACCGCCAGCGGCTCCTCCGACGGCGACCGCTCCAGCAGCAGCCCCGGCAAGTCGACCCCCTCCGGCAACGAGGCCGACGGCCTCATCGGCGGCAACACCGGAGGCCTGCTCGACCCGACCCAGTCCCCCGACACCGCCTCCCCGTCCACGAGCAGGACGCCCATCACCAAACCCGACGTCACCCTCCCACCGCTCCTCCCGGGTCTCCTGCCCGGCCTGGGCATCGACGGCGAGGAGACCGAGTAGCAGCACGGCGATGGGGGCGCCCCTCCTGAGAGGGGCGCCCCCATCGCCGTACCCGAGCGCCTAGAAGAAGACCGACCGCCGCTGCACCAACAGCTTGTAGAGCGTGTGCTGGATCTGTTCCCTGACCTGGTCCGTCAGGTTGAACATCAGCATCGGGTCCTCGGTCGCCTCCGGCGGGTAACCGTCCGTGGGGATCGGCTCGCCGAACTGGATGGTCCACTTCGTGGGCAGCGGGATCGCGCCCAGGGGGCCGAGCCAGGGGAAGGTCGGCGTCAGCGGGAAGTAGGGGAAGCCGAGCACGCGGGCGAGGGTCTTCGCGTTGCCGATCATGGGGTAGATCTCCTCCGCGCCGACGATCGAGCACGGGATGATCGGCGCCCCCTGGCGCAGCGCGGTGGAGACGAAGCCGCCGCGGCCGAAGCGCTGAAGCTTGTACCGCTCGTTGAAGGGCTTGCCGATGCCCTTGAAGCCCTCCGGCATCACCCCCACCAGCTCACCCTCGCCGAGAAGCCGCTCGGCGTCCTCCGCGCAGGCCAGGGTGTGCCCCAGCTTCCGGGCCAGCTCGTTGACCACCGGCAGCACGAAGACCAGGTCCGCGGCGAGCAGCCGCAGGTGACGGTTGGCGGGGTGATGGTCGTGGACGGCGACCTGCATCATCAGACCGTCCAGCGGCAGCGTCCCGGAGTGGTTCGCGACGATCAGCGCCCCACCGTCCGCCGGGATGTTCTCGACGCCCTTCACCTCGACCCGGAAGTACTTCTCGTACACCGGGCGCAGCAGCGACATCAGGACCTGGTCGGTCAACTCCTCGTCGTAGCCGAAGTCGTCGACCTCGTAGTCCCCGGTGAGCCGGCGCCGCAGGAACGCGAGGCCGCTCGCGACCCGCCGCTCCAGACCACCACCGCCGTCCGTCCGCGGCTGCTCCTGCGGCTGTTCCTCACCCGTCACAGGAACATCATCCTGCGCGGGAGGCCTGCTGGGCAGGGGCTGGACCTCACGGACCACCGCGGGCTGCTCGCCACCCTTGCGCCGGCTCCCCCCGCCACGGCGCCGCGACGGCCGCTGTACGGCAGCCCCGCGAGACCGGTCGTCGTCGAACGGAATGACCTTGGCGTCCGCCATCGTTGATGCGCTCCTCAGTTGGCGCTCTGCGTCGGGAGGGGGCCGCTGCCCGGCAGAGGCAGCGCGGCGATCCGGTCGACGGCCCCCGCGAGGGCCTCCGGCGGCAACAGCCCGGGCCCACGGCTGCGCGCGAAGTCTGCGAACGTTTCTGCGGTCGTGTACTTCGGCCTGAATCCCAGCGTCTCGCGCATCTGGTGCGTGGACACCACCCGGCCGTGCGTCAGCAGCCGGATCTGCTCGGGCGAGAAGTCCGTCATCCCCAGCGTACGCACCAGGGACCCGGTCCAGGTCACCGCCGGCAGCAGCAGGGGCACGGTGGGGCGGCCGAGCCGCCGGGAGCACTGGGAGAGCAGCAGGACGCCGTCTCCGGCGATGTTGAACGTACCGCTGTTGAGCGTGCCCCGCACCGGCTCGTGCGAGGCGATCCGCAGCACCTCGATCACGTCGTCCTCGTGCACGAACTGCAGCCGCGGGTCGTAGCCGAACACCGTCGGCAGGATCGGCAGCGAGAAGTACGAGGCGAGCGGGGTCTCCGCGGTCGGCCCCAGGATGTTCGCGAACCGCAGCACGCACACGGCCACGTCCGGCCGCCGCCGCGCGAACCCGCGCACATAGCCCTCGACCTCGCACGTGTCCTTGGCGAAGCCGCCGCTGGGCAGCGACTTGGGCGGGGTGTTCTCGGTGAACACCGCCGGATCGCGGGGCGCGGACCCGTACACGTTCGTGCTGGACTTCACGACCAGCCGCTTCACGTTCGGGGACTTCTGACAGGCACCCAGCAACTGCATGGTGCCGATGACGTTGGTCTCCTTGACCGTGGCCCGGCTGCCGCCGCCCAGTGCGGTCCCGGTGACGTCCAGGTGCACGACCGTGTCGGCGCCCGTCTCGGCCAGCACACGCGCGATGGTGGGCTGCCGGATGTCGGCCTGGATGAAGTCCGCGCCGCCCAGATGGTGCTCGGGCGAAACCGCGTCCATGGCGATGACCCGGTCCACCTGTGGGTCACGCTGGATCCGCCGTACGAACCGGCCCCCCAACTGACGGGCCACTCCGGTCACGAGCACGACCTTGCCCAAGATCAGCGCCTTCCTTCCGCCCTCGTCCTTCAGCTGCGCGTACCCCGCCGAGTTCCCCGTCTGCGGGCCAACTTAGCGGTTCGGTGTTGCGCTGTGATGACCGCCTGACGCACGAGACGACGGGAACCCCCGTACGTACGAGTGGCCCCCCACCGCATCCGGTGGGGGGCCACAACACGCTCTCGCGGCGTTGCGTGCGTAACTTACTTCTTGTTACGACGCTGAACGCGCGTGCGCTTGAGCAGCTTGCGGTGCTTCTTCTTGGCCATCCGCTTGCGCCGCTTCTTGATAACAGAGCCCACGACTACCCTCGCTCACTTCTCATCACTCGGTGCTGGGCGCCATGGGCCCATACGACCTACGAGGGGCTAGCCTACCCGTCCGAGCGCTGAGGTCGTAATCGGAGGGTGCCGAGGGGATCCGGCAGTGCCCTGTACTGCCGATGCCGGATCCCCCGGGCGACGTCGTTCAGGCGGTTTCCACCCCCACGTAGCTCTCGCGGAGGTACTCGTGAACCGCTTGCTCCGGGACTCGGAACGACCTCCCGACCCGGATCGCGGGCAGATGACCGCTGTGCACCAAGCGGTACACGGTCATCTTCGACACTCGCATCACCGAAGCGACTTCCGCCACGGTAAGGAACTGAACCTCGTTCAGAGGCCTCTCGCCTGCAGCCATGTCACACCTGAACCTTCCGCACTCGACTCGTCGGCCACCGGCTTCCCCTTCCGGTGACTCTTCGTCGCTGCGTGCTCACTCCCCAATGTAGGGGCGGGTGATGCGAGTGGGGAAGAGGTGCACCCATCGGCGGCCTACTGTGACAGACACGCTCGATTGAGTACGTAGCGGGTCAGCGGACGGTAGTAATGGGACCGCACAGCGTCATCAAGTGGAACTACCACGGATACGGACCCCTCCGCCTCCCCGACGAAGAGCGCGGGGTCGTCCGTGTCGGCGAGCCCGATGGCCTCGAACCCCAGCTGACCTGCTCCGCAGACCCAGCCGTGATCCCCGATCACCAGCTTGGGCAACGGCCCGCCGGCCTCCGCCGCCGCGGCCAGCACGGTCCGAACCGGGAGGGGCGAGTGCGTGTGTGCGCCGGTCTCACAACCGGGGCGTTCCGCCGCAGGGTCTCGTACGAAGGCGACACCTCGTACGTAATCAAGGTTGTACGTGCGTAGGCCGAACCGGGTCGTTATGTCGACACAGCGACCCTGCGCCGGTGTGAGGACGGTACATCCTGCCGCCGACAACGCGTCTGCCAGCGAGGCGTAGAAACCGAGCAGCCGATGCGGGTGGCCGGTCCCGAGAAGCACGGCCGCGCCCTGTCGGGCGGCCGCCGCGAGCCGCTCCGCGAACGCATCCAGAGCGGCCAGCGTACGCTCCGGATCAATCACATCATGGCCGGACCGGTACGCAGGATCGGCCGAAACCCCACACTTGTCCGCCATCAACGCCAGCAGATCCCGCTCGCCCCACGACCACTCCGGATCAATCCCGATCAACACCCGAGGATCCCGAGCGGCGAACAGCCGGTAACTCCGCAGACTCGCCTCCCGCGAGGTCGCCACAGGCCCGGCCAACCGGGCAGCCAGAAGATGGGCACGCAAAGCTACGGCGCTCAACACGACAGCGATGCTGACGGACGCAGCGAGGAGCCACGGCCGAAACGACCGAAGACCCCACGGTTGGCGTACTGCTTAGCTGCGGGCAGTCGTGCCGCTGGAGCGATGGGGGTCCCCCCGCTCGAGCGAAGCCGAGAGTGGGGGAGGGTGGGCGCAGCGGCACCCCGCAAGAGCGGGCGAGCACACCGCCCCGACGCCCGCCCCAGCCCACAGCACCTCACCAGCCCCCAGCACCCCGAGCACCCCCTACGGCAACAACCCCCGCAACGGAAACGCCGCCCGCCGAGTGGCCAGCACAGCCTGATCCAGCCGATCCGCGGGGTCGTACCCCTCCTCCCACCCGGCCCACGACACCGGCCACCGCCCATCCGTCATCCGCCCAGGACCCAACTGCCGAGTCCGAGCGAACACCTCCTGCCGCCACTCCTCCGGGATCATCGCCTCCGGCTCCACGGGCCGCCCCGCAGCGATCCCCACCAGGTGAGTCCACGACCGCGGCACGACCTCCACCACCGCGTAGCCTCCGCCCCCCAACGCGACCCACTTCCCCCCGGCGTACTCGTGCGCCAGCTCGTGACACGCCACCTGCACAGCCCGCTGCGCATCCAGCGACACAGCCAGATGCGCCAACGGATCCTCGAAGTGCGTATCGGCCCCGTGCTGCGTCACCAACACCTGCGGCCGGAAATCAGCGATCAGCTCCGGCACCACCGCATGGAACGCCCGCAACCACCCCGCGTCCCCCGTCCCCGCCGGCAGCGCCACATTCACCGCACTCCCCTCAGCCGAATCCGCCCCCGTCTCCTCCGGCCACCCCGTCTGCGGAAACAACGTCCGCGGATGCTCGTGCAACGAGATCGTCAGCACGCGCGGGTCCTCCCAGAACGCCGCCTGCACCCCGTCCCCGTGATGCACGTCGACGTCCACGTACGCGACCCGCTCGGCCCCCAGCTCCAACAGCCGCGCGATCGCCAGCGAGGCATCGTTGTAGACGCAGAACCCCGACGCAGCCCCCGGCATCGCATGGTGCAACCCGCCCGCGAAGTTCACCGCGTGCAGCGCCTCCCCACGCCACACGGCCTCCGCGGCCCCCACCGACTGCCCCGCGATGAGCGCCGACACCTCGTGCATCCCGGGGAACGCGGGATCGTCCATCGTCCCCAGCCCGTACGACCCGTCCGCCGACTTCGGGTCCGCGGACGCCGCCTTCACGGCCTCGATGTAGTCCTCCCGGTGGACGAGCCGCAACGTCGACTCCCCCGCCGGCTTCGCCGCCACGACGGACACCTCGCGATCGAGCCCGAAGGCGTCGACCAGTCGTCGCGTCAGGGCGAGCCGGACCGGGTCCATCGGATGGTCCGACCCGAAGTCATAGCCCGTTACTGCCTCGTCCCACATCAGCTGTGCGCGGCCGCTCATGCCCGCCACCGTATCGGTCCGGTTGAGCCGCGAACGACCTGGCGTACACCAACGTCACCAGCACCAACACCATCGGCACCAGCATGGCCCCCCGGTAGGTCCAGGCGTCCCCCAGCGCCCCCACCAACGGCGAGCCGATCAAGAACCCGACGTAGTTGAAGACATTGAGCCGCGCCACAGCCGTGTCCGACGCCCCCGGGAACAGCCGCCCCGCCGCCGCGAACGTCTGCGGCACCAGCACACACAGCCCGATCCCCAGCAGGGTGAACCCGAGCATCCCCACCCACGCGCCCGGCGCCCCGGCCACCACCGCGAACCCGAGCGCCGCCACCAGCGCCCCGCCCCGCACCACCGCCACAGCCCCGAACCGCCGCACCCCCAAGTCCCCGATGGCCCGCCCGACCAACGTGGTGATCATGTAGACGTTGTACGGCACCGTCGCCAGCTGCTCGGAACTCCCCAGCACGTCCTGCAGGTACTTGGCGCTCCAGTTGGAGACCGTCGAGTCCCCGATGTACGCGAACGTCATCACCAGGCACAGCGGCAGCAGCAGCTTGAAGACGACGGGCCCACCCTCCGCCTCGTCCTTCACCTCGACGGCCGCGCCGCCCCCGTCGACGTACCAGCGGCTCCCGACGAGGACCGCAGGCAACAGCACCACCACGACCGGCAGATACGAGACGAACAACGCCAGGTCCCAGTGCGCCCCCACCCACGCCAGCGAGGCCCCCACGATCCCGCCCAGGCTGTACGCCGCATGGAAGCTCAGCATGATGCTGCGCCCGTACGCCCGCTGCAGGCTCACCCCGAGCATGTTCATCGACGCGTCCAGCCCACCCACGGCGAGCCCGAACGCGGCGAGCGCGATGCCCAGTTCGGCCATGTGCTCGCCCGCGCCCACGCCCAGCAGCGCCAGGAGCACGACGGGCTGGGACCAGCGCAGCACCCGACTGGGCGGTACGCGCCTCACCAGCTTCTCGGTCGTCACACTGCCGACGCCGGCGAGCACCGGCACGGCGGCCAGGAACGCGGGCAACAGCGCGTCCGAGACGCCGTACCGGTCCTGGATGGCCGGGATACGCGTCACCAGCAGAGCGAAGGCGGCGCCCTGAGCGAAGAAACTGAACGCCAACGAGGCCCTACCGCGCCGCAGCACATCTGTCATGGCGGCGAGCGTAGGGCCCCAACGTACTCGTGGGTAGATCCAGCCAAAGATGAATTTCCCTCAGCTTTACCCGACGAACTAGATGGCGAGCGCGAGTTCCTGACTTTCCGTCGCCTTCTCCTGCGCGTCCTTCACCTCCGCGGTGACCATGGCCTCCATCGGACCGGCCGCGAGACCACCGCTGACCAGGACGCCGGCCAGGATCGTGACGACCATGACGACCCCGCCGAGCCACACCATCGTGTCCACGGGGATGGTGTACGCCCCGATCACCCGCGCCACGCACTCGGCGAGCAGCACCACACCCCAGACGAGCGAGAACACCCGCTCCCTGCGCCGGAAGTCCGCCGAGCGGGCCGTGACACCCGACTCCAGCCGTTCCCAGGCGGCCTGCCTGGCCGCGTCACCCTTCACCAGGAAGGGCTTCATGCCCGCGGTCATCATCGGCTTCCCGAGCGCCACGGAGACCAGGATCCCGATTCCGACCACGCTGCTGACCCCGCTGTCCTTGGCCAGCATCAGCCGCGGGTCGCCGGAGACGAAGCTGAGCAGCAGCGACACGACGTTCACCACGAGGATCAGCCCAGCCAGTGCGTTGGTCCTCCGTTCCTTGACCGCGCTCCATCCGGTCCGCAGGGCCGGCACCACGCTGCTCCAGGCGAGCGCCGCGAAGGTGCTCATCCCGAAGCCGTCCCTGAACAGGTAGTACGAACCGAGCGGCACCGCCACATCCACGATCAGCGGCGCGAAGTTCTTCCTCATGCTCGGGCCCTGGGAAACCGTCTTCGTCGTCATGCGTACAGCTTCGCCGTCGGCGGGGGTCGGCCGGTAGAAACGATCGTCCGGAGCTCCGCATGACAAATGTCAGGCGAGCAGACCTGACAACTCACCCATGTCGGAGAAGAGTTGGGTGGCACCCGCGAGCTTGGCGACAGGCGTCATCGCCGTGAACCCGTACACGTCCATCCCGGCCGCGACAGCCGCCTGCACCCCCAGCGGGGAGTCCTCCACGACAACGCAGCGGCTCGGCACGACCCCCATCCGCTCGGCCGCGTGGAGGAACAGATCCGGAGCCGGCTTCCCCTTCCCCACGTCCTGCGAACTGAAGATCCGCGACTCCTCGAACCACCGGTCCAGCCCGGTCGTCCGATGCCCCACCCGAATCCGCTCATGGCTCCCCGAGGACGCCACACAGTACGGCACCTCGTCCGCGGCCAGCTTCTCGAGCACGCCCACGGCCCCCGGGACGGGCCGCAGTTCCCGCTCGAACGCCGTGAACACCCGCTCGTGGAAGACGTCGTCGAACTCCGCCGGCAGCCGCTCCCCCGTACGCTCCAGGACCAAGTCGTGGATCCGATGCATCGCGGAGCCCATGTAGTCACGGATGGAGTCCTCGTACGAGGTGGTGTGCCCGAGCTCTGTCAGATAGGCAGCCAGCAGCCGGTTGGAGATCGGCTCACTGTCCACGAGGACACCATCATTGTCGAAGATCACCAAGTCGTAGGGCATATCCAGAGCCTAAACGCAGAAAACCCCCGCACCATAAGGTGCGGGGGTTTTCTCAAAGATTGTTCGGCGGCGTCCTACTCTCCCACAGGGTCCCCCCTGCAGTACCATCGGCGCTGTGAGGCTTAGCTTCCGGGTTCG